>NZ_VMMS01000073.1:0-15789 GCF_013277315.1 Streptococcus sp. 2106 | reverse complement strand
TTGAACTTGAAATTTGGCGCGGACTATTCCAACTTCAACCCACTATAAAGCAGACTTACAAGATAGGGAACCCATCTCCGATAATATAATATATAGTAGAATGAAAACTGCACAATTTGATTGGGGAATTCAAACTAATTTCTCACAATGTTTGAGAAAAAGGGTCTATTATTTCAACTGCAACCTACTATAGCCCATTAAAGTTGGAATAACCCACTGAGACTTCTAAACCACTGCTGGAGAGGAGTTTGTGTCGATTTTCTTTCATTTCCCTGAAAAATCAAAAAGAGAGAACCAATCTGATCCTCTCTTACTTATAAATGGTGCTCACTCAAATGTTAAAGGAGCTATTTCTTAGAGATAAAGGAATTTGAATACAGCTACTGCCGCAATTGCTGCTGCAATAGGTGCTACTACTGGTACCCAAGAATACCACCATTTTGAATCGCCTTTATGCTCACCAAGAACTGATTTTGGAAGGAAAGCATGAAGGAGACGTGGCCCCAAGTCACGAGCTGGGTTCAAGGCAGGTCCTGTAGGTCCTCCAAGTGATGTTACCAAAGCCATAACGAGGAATCCAAGTGCCAAGTGAGCCACAGAAAGTCCTGAAGCAGTGTGTGGAGCCACCTGTGCTTTAATAGCCAAGTCAGAAAAATCAACTGTCTGTCCTGCTTGTGTTGCCATTTGTTTCATGTATTGAATCACTTCAGCACCAAAGAAGTTTTTAGTCAAACCGAGAGCTGCAAAGAACAAAACAAATGAACCAACAAACTCATTAATCAAACCATTGACAGTTGCTGCATAGCGACTTTCTTTTGTACCATGGTCAATACTTGAAATAGTTGAGAAAGTTCCCAAGATGTTATTTGGGTTTTCAGTTTTCAAGTAGAATGGACGGTGTGTTGCCACAACTAAGGCTTGACCAAAGATAGCCCCCAAGACTTGCGCGATAATGTAAGGTACCACTTGTGCCCAAGGGAAAAGACCGCTAACTGCAAGCCCTAGAGTGAAAGCAGGGTTGATGTGGTTCCCAGATACGTTACCAAACATCAAGGCTGGGATCATAACCCCCATACCATAACCAACAGCGATGACGAGCCAGCCACTTTGGTGACCTTTCGTACCTTTAAGTTCAACGTTGGCAACCGCACCATTCCCAAGAATGATCAAAATGGCAGTTCCCAAAAATTCAGTGGCATATTTCAGTGCCCATGTGAAATCCATTTGCTAGATTCTCCTTAAAATTTTTTAGATATTCTTTATTCTATCAATTTTCACCCTATTTAGCAACTGATTTCTGGAAATATTTTTAAAAAAATAGGATTCAGAGTTTCCCAGTCCAATGAACTTGTAAGCGTTTTTAATCTTCTCGAAAGACCTCGTTCTCAAAACCAGGAAAAAGCCCACATCTGTGAGCTTTTCCTTGTTCCTAGATTCTAAAATCTATTATTTTTCATCTTCTTTTTTCTTGAAGAATCCTAATCCTAGACCAGCTAATAAGGTCATGATACCAGCGCTAGCCAAGGTAGCATTCGCTTCTGTACCTGTGTTTGGCAATTCCTCTCTTTTATTTGTCTCAGAAGTCGGAACTTCTGGGTCTGGACTCACTGGAATTTCAGTTTTTGGAGTACCTGGTTCTGGAGTTAGCTCTGGTATTGGAGTCTCTTGATTTGGTAGTTCTGGGTTTGGTGTCGGAACACTTGGATGCTCTGGATTTGGTTGTGGGTTTGGTTTGTCTGGAGTCGGTTCACCTGGAGCACCTGGTTCCTGAGGACTTGGAATTTCTGGTTTTTCTGGAATTGGTTTTTCTGGTCTTGATAAACGGTCATACCTTACCAAAATAGTCGTACCTTTTGAATCTGCTGTTACTTCTGCATTCGATACTTTTGGTAAATCTGGTTTACCATAATTTTCAATTTCTGGCGATACGACTTCGTCCCAGTTGCCTGTTGTCCATTCACCTTCTGTCACGACTTTCGTCACTTTGTTACGCTTGTTGGTTCTTGTTAATTCAACTGTTTGCGTAACTGGGCTACCTACTTCTGTTGTTTCATCAGTCGCATCTACATACTTGATGGTACGGGTAACAGTTTTGCTTTCTTTAACATCTTCTGTAGCTTGTGGGTATTTCACTACTTCGGTTGTATCTGTAGTTGTTGATGTTACAGTTGCTTCCGCTACAGTTGCCTTATCTGGGGCGTCATAGTTTTCTACTGATGGTGAAGTTTTTTCGTCCCAGTTGCCTGTTGTCCATTCACCTTCTGTCACGACTTTCGTCACTTTGTTACGCTTGTTGGTTCTTGTTAATTCAACTGTTTGCGTAACTGGGCTACCTACTTCTGTTGTTTCATCAGTCGCATCTACATACTTGATGGTACGGGTAACAGTTTTGCTTTCTTTAATATCTTCTGTAGCTTGCGGATATTTCACTACTTCGGTTGTATCTGTAGTTGTTGATGTTACAGTTGCTTCCGCTACAGTTGCCTTATCTGGGGCGTCATAGTTTTCTACTGATGGTGAAGTTTTTTCGTCCCAGTTTCCTGTTGTCCATTCACCGTAGGTTACAACTCCTGTGACCTTGTTCTCAATTTTTGTACGGCTTAAGGTTACAGGTTGAACAACATCTTCTTTGACATTTTGGTTCGTAACTTTATCAACGTAATGAATGGTACGCGTTATAGTCTTCGTCTCAGTAGAGGTTGCTGTTTTGGGAACCACTGTTTCTTCAACATTCTCACGGTAGTAGTAGTTAACGGTTGCACCGTCTTCTGGTACAGTTCCTGTGGCATTTGCAGGAGTTGCTACCAAGGTGTATGTTGTTTTCCTTGTGATAACTCGGTCTTCTTTGTCCTCAGTTGTTGTTTTCCCTTCAATAGTTTTTGCTTCTGTAGTATACTGAGAACCTATCGCTAAATCAGCTTTTACAACAGACTCTGCCAACTTCTCTTGGGTGCCTTCTTTGTAGTAATTGGCTGTTACTGTAGCAGTGGTTGGCGCTTCGCTCTCTCTATAAACTAAGGTCACTGTTCTACCTTCTCTTACAATATCTCCAGTTAAACTTGCAGAAGCTATATCTTCTTTTTCAAAAGTATAATATTTTCCGTCAGTAGTAGTCATGCTACTGAGTTTTTTATCTGTGACATCATAACTCGTACCAATCAGTTGTTTTTTATTGGTAATGTAGGTTCCGTCACTTTCTTTTTCTCCAATTCCAGTATCATTTTTCAATGATAACAAATTCCCTTGTTCATCAACATAGCGAACTTTCACATTTCCTGAGATTAGTTCTGCCAATTCTGAGGTTTTCTTCTTTTTCTTGATTTCTTCGGTTATTTTATCTTTCTCTTCTGGTGGAATATTTAGTTTTGGAATGATTTTTTCAACAACGGTTCGTGATGGTTCCACAGTATCTTGGATGACTGAAAAATCAGCTAGGATCGGTAAGTTATATTGAAGTCTTGGACTTTGCTTATTAACCCCAACGCGTTTTTCGTTGTCAGCAAACACTTGTATCTTGTAGGCTACAACGTCTTTACCTAATGGAATATCTCCTGTTGAGAAGTATCCACCTTTACCTAGTTTGTCATTATCTCCGCCAATTTCCGCATGAATTTTTTTTGATAATTCATCATCAGAAATCACCTCTGAACGTTCAATGTTTTCTTTTTCAACAAAATAGGCAGTGAATTTTGAAAGACCATCTTTTTCCTTCGCAGCAAGTTCATTAGTACGATATTTGTTATAGTCAGCGTCCGTCATCTCATTTATTGGAGGTTTTACAGTTGCTTCCATGAGTGAGCCAAGGATTTTTGCTTCTTTACTTCCGTTTCTTGCTTCCAGGTAAGTGTAGGCGTTTGTGGATCCAAGGGCTGCTTTTAAGGCTGAGATTTCTTTGTTAAGTTTAGTTTTATCCTCTTCATTCGTAGTGCTTGCTAAGCTAGCTTCTTTTGTTTTCAGTCTAGCTTCAAGTTCTTGACGATGATTCTTCACTTTTTCTGGGTCTGTTTGGAGTTCTAATTGGTCTGTATCTGCATGATAGATAATTTTTTTCGCAGTTGGTAATACAAAATCCAATAATTTATAGACACGATCTCGGTCTTTACTTTTTAGAGTTCCATCTGGATTTTTCTCAGTACTGACCACCCATATTGCGGACTTTTTTTGCACCTCGCTATCCGTTATATGCCTTAATACATTTTGGAGTTTATTAGCTACAGTTGCATAGCGCTCTGTAAAGTTTAGTTCCTCTTTAAACTTATTTCTTAACTTTCCTGTACCTTCTCGCAATTTATCCTTATCGATAGGCAACTCAACTATAACATCTCCTTTTTTAGCGAGTTCTTGTTTTGCTTCCTCTTTTAAAGGTTTTAGTTTCTTAACATCTACTCCTCTTTCACTCGGATATTTTTTCTTATATTTAGCATGTGCAAGAATATTAACTTTTTTATTGTACTCATCCTTTAAAAGCCTTTTAATTGTTCTGTTAATATTACTTAAATCCACACCTTGGCCATAGCGTTCTTCATTCTCTACTACTCCGTCAATTCGGTTGATCGTGTGGTCATAGATAGTTTCTTCTTTAGTAGTATTATCAGTCTCACCTTTTTTAATCGCTTTAACAACAATACGATAGGTCCCTTTTGACCCTTCATAGTCTGAGATATATCCTGTTACAAAGTCGATTTTCAAACGACTTCCATATTTGGTGGAAAAGGCAGTGAAGGTTTTTTCTATTCCATTGAATCCTTCAATATTTGGAGAATGTTGGAGAATATCTTCCTTATCTTTTACAGGTAAGCTATTAAGATGTTCCTTATTTCCTGTTCTATTTTCTGTCTTTATATCAAACGGAGAGTTATCTTGTGCTTTATCATCTTTATTGGCGATAGTACGTCCTTTGGCAAGCATCAGCATGTAATTAAAACGACGATCTAGGGCTTGCTCGTGAAGGTAGACTCGGTCAAGAGCATCAGAACCAAGCATTCCACCTTCTTGACGATGTCCATCTTTGTCAGTGTACCAACCAGTGAAATACCCTTGAGCATTTTTCTTACCGATGGCGAACGTTCCACCGCTTATAGCTACCCAACCACCAAACTCGTTAATTTCACGAATTTCACCATCTTGTAGTTTCTCGCCATCTTCATCTTTAACGACTTTCCCGTCTTTAAATCTCAGTGCATCCCCGAGAGTGTTCATATTTCTCAAGTATGAACGCTCGTTATTTTGGAAGTCGTCTGGCATATTTTTTACAATATCCCATAATTGTTCGAGAGTCAGATTTTCCTTAGAATCATCAAATTTCAGGTTGGCATTCTTATCATCCCCACCCTTTTCTCCATCTTTAGGCACAATGACCCCAGGCTGGTGTTCTTTTACTGTGTCACCCTTACGATTGGCATCCAGTAAATCTGAATCAGTATCTGCTGTGTCTGAACCTCCCTCATTTCCAGAAGTCGGCTCTGATTCAGTTCCTGTAGCTCCATTCGATGAATCACTTGCCTCCTCATCAGCTAATTCTCTTTTACTACGAGTACGAGGTTTCGTACTTTCTGGAGTTACTAGCGGATTGTCAGCTACGGGAGCATTATAGGTGTTTGCTGCTGCATCAGTATGACTGAGGTCAGTCTTGTTTTCTGGCTCTCCAATTCCAGACTGTCCTGGATCTGTCGGGTTTGCTGTCCTCTCAGCTTCCCTCGCTGACTCCACGCCCTCAGCATGAGCAATCCCAGCTCCCATCAAAAGATAGAGCGCCCCAATGACAACACTAGCTGCACCGACACTCACTTTCCGAATACTGTATTTTAATTGTTTTTCTGGATGATTCATTCTTACACTCCATATATATATATATATATATTGTGCCCTATTACTTCCTATATAATAGAATACAATTCATGAATATATTATACACCAGTCGGCTTGAAACTTCAAATTTTTTGAATGGAAGACTAGGAGATAGACGACTCTTTTTACTGAGAGCAAGGCTAGGTTAGAAGTCCCTCATCAGTAAGTCGACACCAAAGATGAAGCCTCATCATCCTTGCCTTGTCGTGTGCATCTTATGGACTTACTTCCTCCTATCAGCAAGCTCAGCGCTGTGCTTTGAGACCTTCCTAGCTTGCTTTTGGATTTCCATTAACTTTTACACTTATTTCTTTAAAAAAATGAGACAATTTGACATTTTTTCTACTCTTTTTCTACTTTTTCCGAATAAATAGATAGAAGCATCAAATCTAGTAAATTAGATTAAAAAATGTGCTATAATAGAAGGAGGAAATGGATGATTTTAAGACATCCGGGCATTAGCCCAACTAATGACTTGGTTGCTAAAAAGATTTTTAGTAATCCAGAAATCACTTGTCAATTTATTCGCGATATGTTGGATTTACCAGCCAAAAATGTAACCATTTTGGAGGGGAGCAATATTCACGTCTTGCCTTCCATGCCTTACTCAGCGCAGGATTTTTATACCAGTATAGACGTCTTGGCGGAGTTGGATAATGGAACTCAAGTAATCATTGAGATTCAAGTCCATCATCAGAATTTTTTCATCAATCGCCTGTGGGCTTACCTTTGCAGTCAGGTCAATCAAAACCTAGAAAAAATTCGCCAACGGGAAGGTGACACACACCAGAGCTATAAACACATCGCACCAGTATACGCTATCGCAATTGTAGACAGCAATTACTTTTCAGATGAATTGGCTTTTCATAGCTTTAGTATGCGAGAGGACACGACAGGTGAGGTCTTAACCATCACCAATAATGGACAGGAAAACCATCTAGTCAAGATGGCATTCTTGGAATTAAAAAAATACAGAGAAACCAGCAAAGACGAGGTTCGCAAGCCGTGGTTGGAGTTTTTCGGGAATAAACCCTTTACCCAGCACCCCGAGCGTGCCATCAGCCAAGCAGACCAACTGCTGGACTACAAGAGCTGGTCCGAGGAGGACAGGAAAATGTTTAGTCAACTACGTATGCGAGAAGAACAAGCCTTGTTAGCACAGGACTATGCCTTGGAACAAGCGGAGGAAAAGGGCTTAGAACGTGGTCGCGCAGAGGGCATTGAAAAAGGGCGAGAAGAAGGTCTTGAACAGGGACTGGAGCAAGGGAAAGTTGAAGGAAGTTTGTCCATGCTACTAAATTTAGTCCGTCAAGGTCTTCTGACTTCTGAGGTAGCCAGCCATCAATTGGGAATGACTGTCTCTGAGTTTGAGGCGCTATTGAAAGATTATCATCATTAAAAGATGCTGGGTAAAAGTCTTCTCATAATAAAACGTTTGGCATCAATGTTTTATTATGAGAAGACTTACTTTTTTTACTGAAATTGAATTTTTCCTAGCCTCAACATCATATAAACCCAAAATTCAATCTGACCTGGTTTGAAGATATTTTCGAAGCAGATAAGGTTTTACTAAAACTAAAAAAAATGATATAATCAAACTGATTAAATGTTTTAAAAATAAAGGAGAATTTGAATGTCTTACCAAGAAAATTACCAGAAATGGGTTGATTTTGCGGAGCTTCCTGACTACCTTCGTCAAGATTTGGAAAATATGGACGAAAAAACAAAGGAAGATGCCTTCTATACAAATCTTGAATTTGGTACTGCAGGTATGCGTGGCTTGATTGGTGCTGGTACAAACCGCATCAACATCTACGTTGTTCGTCAAGCTACTGAAGGATTGGCTCGTTTGATTGAGTCAAAAGGTGGAAACGAGAAAGAACGCGGTGTAGCAATCGCCTACGATAGCCGTCACTTCTCACCTGAGTTTGCCTTTGAATCTGCGGCAGTTCTTGCTAAACATGGTATCAAATCTTATGTATTTGAAAGCCTTCGTCCAACTCCAGAACTATCATTTGCAGTTCGTCACCTCAACTGTTTCGCAGGTATCATGATCACAGCCAGCCACAACCCTGCTCCATTTAACGGATACAAGGTTTACGGTGAAGACGGTGGACAAATGCCTCCACATGACGCGGACGCTTTGACTACTTATATCCGTGCAATCGAAAATCCATTTGCAGTTGAAGTTGCTGATGTGGAAGCTGAAAAAGCTTCTGGCTTGATTGAAGTTATCGGTGAAGCTGTTGACGTAGAATACCTTAAAGAGGTTAAGGACGTAAACATCAACCCAGCCTTGATTAAAGAATTTGGTAAAGACATGAAAATTGTCTACACACCACTTCATGGTACTGGTGAAATGTTGGCTCGTCGTGCTCTTGCCCAAGCAGGATTTGACTCTGTTCAAGTTGTTGAAGCGCAAGCAACTGCTGACCCAGACTTCTCAACTGTAACATCTCCAAACCCAGAAAGCCAAGCAGCCTTTGCCCTTGCTGAAGAACTTGGTCGTCAAGTTGGTGCAGATGTTCTTGTCGCAACTGACCCAGACGCTGACCGTGTTGGTGTTGAAGTTCTTCAAAAAGATGGTAGCTACCTCAACCTTTCAGGTAACCAAATCGGTGCTATCATGGCTAAATACATCTTGGAAGCTCACAAAAACGCTGGAACTCTTCCTGAAAACGCAGCCCTCTGCAAATCTATCGTTTCAACTGACTTGGTAACGAAGATTGCTGAAAGCTACGACGCAACTATGTTCAACGTCTTGACAGGTTTCAAATTTATCGCTGAAAAAATCCAAGAATTCGAAGAAAAACACAATCACACTTACATGATGGGATTTGAAGAAAGCTTCGGTTACTTGATTAAACCATTTGTACGTGATAAAGACGCTATCCAAGCCGTTCTTGTCGTTGCTGAACTTGCTGCCTACTATCGTTCACGTGGTTTGACACTTGCTGACGGTATCGAAGAAATCTACAAAGAGTACGGTTATTACGCAGAAAAAACAATCTCTGTTACTCTTTCAGGTGTCGATGGTGCTGAACAAATCAAAGCGATTATGGCTAAATTCCGTAACAATGCTCCAAAAGAATGGAACACAACAGCTATCACTGTCGTAGAAGACTTCAAAGCTCAAACAGCTACTGCTGACGGTACTGTTACAAACTTGACAACTCCTCCAAGCGATGTGTTGAAATACACACTTGCTGACGGTTCATGGATTGCTGTTCGCCCTTCAGGTACAGAACCAAAAATCAAGTTCTACATTGCAGTTGTAGGGGAAACAACCGAAGAATCACAAGCTAAAATTGCGAACATCGAAGCAGAAATCAATGCTTTTGTAAAATAAAGACCTAAAAAGATGAGACCAACCAATCTCATCTTTTTTTCGTATCAAATCTAAGCAATTTTAGAAACTTTATGGCATACTAGACATATCAATGAAAGCGAGGTAATCTCATGGAACAATTTTTAGATAACATCAAAGATCTTGAAGTCACTACAGTTGCACGTGCGCAAGAAGCTCTTGATAAGAAAGAAACTGCAACCTTCTTTATCGGTCGCAAAACTTGCCCTTACTGCCGTAAATTTGCTGGTACCTTGGCAGGTGTCGTAGCTGAAACCAAAGCTCACATTTACTTCATCAATAGTGAAGAAGCAAGCCAACTCAATGAGTTGCAAGCATTCCGCTCACGCTACGGAATCCCAACTGTACCAGGATTTGTTCACGTTGCAGATGGACAAATCAACGTCCGTTGCGACTCTTCAATGTCAGCACAAGAAATCAAGGACTTTGCTGGATTGTAAAAAATCAGCTAACAAGTCTTAAAATTACAAAAACGCATAATGTAAGGTGCAAAAACCTTGATATTATGCGTTTTATTGTTTCTAAAACAGTTACATCAGCATTTCATTACAGCACATTTTAATTTTGGAAGTCAAATCAATTTTTAACAATGTTTTAGAAATCACAGTGGGCTATTCCATATTCAATTATCCAGATTCAATCGCTATTATCGTTTTCCTAGATTACAAAAAAACTACGTTTTGCTAATCAAAACGTAGTCTCAGCCACTATTTTATCTTACTGTCCTTCTTTTACTTCTTTGGTTGCTACATCTTCTCCAAACCATTTTTGGCTGATTTCTTGGAATTTACCGTCCTTGTAAAGACTAGAAAAAGCTTCATTTATCTTCTTAACCAGAGTTGTATCTTCCTTACGGGCTCCAACCGCAAAGGCTTCTGTTTCTAGTCCAACTGTAAAGACATTATAATCGTTTAAAACGCCTTCTGCTTCTAAATAATAATTTGCATAGACACGGTCAATCAATAGACCGTCAATTCGATCATTTTTCAAATCAATCAAGGCTTCATTAAAGGTTTGGTATTGATTCGCTTCCTTATTAGCGACAATATCCTTTAAAATCGCTGGGTTTGCTTCAAAGTCCGCATAACCAGATGAACCAGCTTGAGCTCCTAATGTCTTTCCAGCCATATCCTTTGCAGTCGTGATACCAGATGATTTCTTCGTAACCAATACCTGCTCATTCTTCATATATGAGTGACTGAATGCTACCTTTTCACGGCGTTCGTCTGTAGCGGAATAGCCATTCCAAATCAGATCAATCGTTCCTTTTGTCAATTCAGCTTCTTTCAAATCCCAATCAATCGGTTGCCAATTTATCGTAATTCCGTATTTTTCAAAAACAGCTGTAGCTAAATCAATATCAAATCCTGCATAAGAACCATCTTTCTGAGCAAATCCCATTGGAACAAAAGTACTATCAAATCCAATAGTAATAGACTTGTTAGACTCGTACTTAGACCAATTATCTCCACTAGTTTCGCTAGTATTTTTCCCACAAGCTACTAAGAACAAAGCAATCATCAGACTGACTAATACAAGCATCCATTTTTTCATCCATTTTTCCTCCTATTTAGGTTCTACTTTCAATAATACATCTGCGATATTTTCAGCAAACTGCAAATCATGGGTAACCACAATCTGGGTCATCCCAAGTTCCCTATTTTGCAAGATTAACTTTTCAACTTCCAAGCGTAATTCCGGATCCAGGGCAGAAGTTGGTTCATCGTAGCCAATAATTTCCGGGTCAATCATCATAGCACGCGCCAAGGCCACCCGCTGCTTCTGCCCACCAGATAGCGAGAAAGGATAGGCATCTGCGTGTCCTGCTAGTCCTAACTGTTCCAAGAGACCACGCGCCTTCTTCTCAGCCTCCTCCTGCTTCATTCCCATGGTCTTCACAGGCGATAAGGTCAAATTGTCCAGAACTGATAAATGAGGGAACAGTTGAAAATCTTGGAAGACAAATCCCAGTAGGTTTCGCTTCTGCAATTCATCCAGCTCTAAAGGTTGTCCATTATAAAAGATTTGCCCTGAATCAATGGTTTCAAGACCCGCAAGCATACGTAAGAGGGTCGTCTTACCTCCACCGGAAGGCCCAACGATAGCCAGGATTTGCTTTTCAGGAATACTTAGATTGAAATCAGACAGGATTTGTTTGTCTCCAAAGACTTTATTGATATTTCGTAATTCTAACATGGCAGCCTCCTATCTATAATAACTATACTTCTTCTCAACTTTTTTGGAAATAATTGTCACAATCCCAATCAAAATCAAGTAAATGGCACCTGCCAAGAACATAGGAACTAGACTAGCATCACGGTTGGCAGCTGTTCGACTAGCCAAGATAAGGTCAGAAATTCCTAGAGCATATACCAGAGAAGTATCCTTGACCAAACTCATAACTTCGTTAAAGACACTAGGAAGAACGATCTTGGTCACCTGAGGTAAAATAATATAGCGCACTGTGGCAGAGGGACTAAACTTCAAGACCTTGGCTGCCTCATACTGTCCTCTTGGAATAGTGTCAATTCCCCCACGGAAAATTTCTGCAAAGTAAGCCGCATAATTCAAAACAAAGGCAATAATAGCTGCAGGAAGGCGGTCTAAACGAATCCCAATACTTGGGAGCACATAATAAATAAAAATCAGTTGCAAGAGTAAGGGAGTTCCTCGCATAACCCAGATGTAAATGTTAATCAGATAATGGAGGGGCTTCCAATGGACTTGCAAGGCAAAGGCAATCAAAACGCCCAAAGGAATCGAAAATAGCAAGACCAGTGCAAAGACCTGTACAGTCGTGCTCGCACCATTCAGTAAACTCGGTAATATCTCAAATAAATAAGACATACTGCACCTCCTAAAAGTAATTGTTCCTATTATAGCATGAATAAACAAAATAACCAACCATTTTTGCAAAAAAATTCTATCATATACAAATAAAAACCGTAGCTATCAAAAGAGATAAACTACAGTTCTATATGTTTAAACATTCTTACAATCTCTCAAACAGTTCTTGCATTTGCACATCATCTGGAACCAGTTTTAAGTAAGCTTGTGCATTGACTTTTGCTTCCTCAAAGTAGCCCAATTCACGCAAGAGATAGATATAGTGTTCCAAAAACTCTGGATTGTCCTTTAAATCTCCTGCCAACTCTTGGTAATGCTCATAGGCAGTATCCAAATCGTCCATTTCTTGATAGGAACGAGCAATCATCCACTTGGTCAAGAGATTTTCTGGCTCATCGCTCTGCAAGTCTAGAATATCCTCATAACGCTCCTGCTCCAGATAAATAGTTGCTAGACGGAGTAAGATTTCTTCCGTATCCTCAGCATCTTCTTTTGCAGTAAGGAGATAATTTTCTGCCCCACTTGCATCATGCAATTCATAAGAGAATTGCGAAGCAGCTAGCAAGAGGCGAGTTTCAAAGGGATTTTTCTCTAAGCCTTGCTTAGCGATACGCAGGGCTTCTTGAACTTGATGTTCCTTATGTAAGGCCTGACTGTAACCATACTCATATCCTTCAAAATCAGGAGAAATGGTATCGATCTGCTTAAAGTAGAGGACGGCCTTTTGGTATTCTTCTCGATCAAAGTAAAGACTGGCCAACTCAAAAGCTGTTAGGTCATCGTATTCTAACTCCAGAGCTTTTTCTAAAAACTCTGTGGCCGTTTCAAATTTCCCTAACTGAGCATAGGCAAAGCCAATTCGTTGATAGGTGGAAATGCCTGTTTGCTCATAAATAGTACGATTATCTAACTGGGCATAGCCTTGAATGGCCTCTTGGTAATTTTCCAACTCACTATCCAACTCTGCTAATCCCAATATCAAGAGAGGATCTTCTGAGTAAGTCAAGGCCTCCAATAATTTCTCACGCGCCACATCTGTCAAACCTTCCATCTGGTAAAGATCTGCCTTAAGAAGCAAAGCCGACACATACCAGTCACTGTCAGCTTGGATTTCCTCAAGATAAGCGAAGGCTTCTTCGATTTGACCATCCTCGCTAGCGATTGCAGCTAGATTAAGATGAACCTCTGGGAAATCCTCTACGATTTTCAGGTAAATTTCCTTGGCCTGAGGATAAAAACCAATCCCTTCAAGATAAGTTGCCAACTCATACAGAAGGTCACTTGAATCATTTTCTAAAGCTTTGGCGAAATAATGCTCAGCCTTGGCTAAATCTTGCTCTTCCAAAGATTGTAACATCTGTTGACTATTGTTCACTCTTGACTTCCTCTCCCTCTAATTCATATAGACCACTGACTACCTTATACCATTCGAAAATGGCTGAAATGACAACCTTAGCAGAGGCATAAACTGGAATACCAAGCAAGACTCCCCAAATACCAAACATGGAGCCTGAAGTTAACAAAACAAAGAGAACATTAATGGGATGAATGTTTAATTGACTTCCCAAAATCAATGGAGAGACAAAACGGCCTTCAATAGTTTGTTCTACGATAAAGACAATCACTACTTTCAAAAGCATGACTGGCCCAGCAATCAAGCCCAGAACTAGGGCAGGAAGCATGGCTAGGAAGCTACCAAGATAAGGAACCAGATTTAGAATACCAGCAGTAACACCCAGCGTAACCGCATAGCGTAGACCAATAATCTTGAAGAAGATCATAAACATTACTGCTACAATAATAGCCACTGTCACTTGCCCTCGAACATAGTTGGACAACTGTTGATTCACATCTGATAAAACTTGTCCAACAGGTTCTTTCAATTTTCTTGGCATAAATTGGGTCAAATAGTTACGCAAGCCTTTCCCATCACGCAAGAGATAAAAGAGCATGAAAGGAACGATAATCAAGGCAACAATCACTTGAGATGCCCCGCTAATAAAGGCACTCACCCAGTTGACTGCCTGAGATGAAACCTTACTTGCCCAAACTGTAGCCTGGCTAGAGAAGTTTGTTAAAACCTGCTCTAACTGAGGTCTGAAATCATCTGGCAGGTGCTGGGCTACCAATCCATTAACAATCCTATCTATATCGTCTAAGTAAACAGGAACGTTTCTTGCAAAGGTCAAAACCTGACGTTGCAGATTTGGAATGGCGACTGCCAAGCCCCAAATGATAAAGAGAGCGATGATAACAAAGACAATAGTGATAGCTATAACACGATTAACCTTATGCTTCTCCATCCAATCAACAATAGGATTCAACAAATAATATAACAAACCAGACAAAATGACTGGCAACATCACAACTGCTAAAAAGTCTAAAACAGGTGAAAATAGAAAACTAATCTTACTTAAAATAAAAAGATTGAGTCCCAATAATAAGGTTACTAAAAATACCGTAATGGCCTTGTTATCTAAAAACCACTTAAAAAACCAAGATAGGCTAAAATGTTTCTCTTTTTGCTCCATAAATACTTCCTTTCTATCGTTCTCTCATTATACCATTTTTAAATCAAAATAACTCTTTTTTAAAGTGCTTACATCTAATTGGATGTCTTTAATTGGCTTGTTTTTGTGATATAATAGTCTTATCTTTATATAGAGGTAACGTTATGAAAGAAACTGTTTATTTTGGAACTTATACACGTCGTACTTCCCAAGGGATTTACAAGGCTGACTTTGATACAGAAACTGGTCAGCTTTCAAATCTAGAACTTTTTGCAGCTGAGCCAAGTCCAACCTACCTTGCCTTTGACCAGCACCAACACCTATACACTGTTGGTAGTCAAGACGATAAGGGAGGGATTGCAGCCTATCAAACTGACGGGACTTTATTAAATCACGTCGTTGAAAAAGGAGCTCCCCACTGTTATGTTGCTGTCGATGAAAAGCGTGGTTTGGTTTACGCAGCCAACTACCATAAAGGACAGGTCCTTGTTTATAAACGTCAGAAGGATGGGAGTCTTCTACTTAGTGATATGGATCAACACAGGGGCCAAGGTCCACATGAGAATCAAGCTTCCCCCCATGTTCACTATACAGATTTAACACCTGACCACTATCTAGTGACCTGCGACTTGGGAACTGACCAAGTTATCACTTATGACCTTGATCGAGAAGGGAAATTATCTAAACTCTATACCTACCACAGCCAGCCAGGAGCAGGCTCACGCCATATCGTTTTCCATAACCACTATAAAATCGCTTATCTGATTTGTGAACTCAATAGCACTATCGAGGTTCTAATCTACGATGGCGTTGGCGAATTTGAACGTATGCAAGTTATTTCAACTCTACCAGACGGTTATGAAGGCTTTAATGGAACCGCTGCTATTCGTCTCTCTACAGACGGTAAATACCTCTACGCTTCTAACCGTGGTCATGATTCTATCTCAGTATATACCATCCTTGCGGACGGTAGCTTAGAGTTATTAGAAATCGTTCCAACACATGGTCAGACTCCACGTGATTTTGATTTGACACCTGACCAAAAATTTCTCATTGCTGTCCACCAAGACTCTGACAATGCAACTGTCTTTAAACGTAATTGTGACAATGGTCGTCTAGCAGAACTTTCTAACGACTTCCATGTACCAGAAGCGGTCTGCATCAGTTTTGCTCCTTAATACTCTTCAAACCACGTCAGCGTCGCCTTACCGTAGGTAT
>NZ_VMMS01000072.1:0-12178 GCF_013277315.1 Streptococcus sp. 2106 | reverse complement strand
AAAAAATCATGCAAAGTAAGGAGGATTGGGAAGCAAGGGAGTCCTTGCGATTTGGCAAAAGTATCAAACGCGGATTTGCTAAAATAAAAAAATAAAGTGTAGACAGTGTAGCCAAAAGATAAAAAAACGGCTACGATAAAAACCCTTGATACTGTAAGGGTTTCAAAGAGGTGTAGACAAGACAAAAAAAACGGCTACACCCCTAAACCCTTGGTATTACTGACTTTTTAATATAAATGTAGCCAAAATATATATTTTATAAAAGTATATATAATTAAATAGCTATAGCGTTATATATTATTTTTTTCTGAGATGAAACGGCTACACGGCTACACAAGGCGAAAACCCTTGGGGCTGTAAGGCGGAATGCGTAGCCGCTAGATATTCAAAAATGGCTACACTTTTTTATGAAATCTAAGAATTTGTTTAAGAGAGGTTTGAAGATGAAAGTAGTTGACCCTATTAGAGATACTGATGACATTGAACGAATTAAGGATTTTTTGAGAAAAAAGAATGAACGTGATTACGTCTTATTCCTATTTGGAATTTATACAGGTTTACGAGTTAGTGATATTATTCCAATTAAAGTTAAACAAGTCATAGAGGATAAAATTGAAATAAGGGAGAAAAAAACAGGCAAAATAAGACGTTTCCCAATAAATCAACAATTAAGAAATGCCTTAAAACAATATATTGAAAATAAACAACTAAAAGAATATGATTTTTTATTTCCGAGCAGAAAAAGAAAGAATGGCAAGGGAGTAAAAATTTGTCATATTTCAAGAAACCGAGTGTATAAAATTTTAAAAGAAGCTGGAAATAAATGTGGGATTGAAAATATAGGAACCCACTCAATGAGAAAGACATTCGGCTATCATCATTACAAAAAGAATGGCAATGTAGCTATTCTACAAAGAATTTTTAATCATTCAACACCAGAAATTACACTTGGATATATCGGCTACACTCAAGACGAACTAGACCAGAGTATACTAACATTTGACTACTAAATAGCCGCTTTATTTTACATAATGAGAAAACGTAAATTCAAAAACAGAAAACAGGCCTATCTCCTTGATATAAAAGGGATTCTAAAAAGTGCTTGAAAGTCACAAAATAGAAGATATGTTAAATATATAGCACCAAAAAAGAGAGGAAAACAGATGAATCCAAGCAAAGATTACACTCCATTTTTAAAGGATAACTTTATTATTTTTAACAAAGATGGTATAATAGAAATGAGGAAAATACCAGACTTTGGTAGCGTGGTATTTACTAGTCAAGATGGCAACATTGTCCAGATTGAAACAACAATTAAAGAAAGATAGCTGACTAGACAACTAGAGGCGTAACATTAAAGCTAAGTAGCTTTTTTGTTGCGTCTCTTTTTGTTTTAAGAAAGAGGAAGTAATGAGGAATAAAGACCCAGTAGAGAGTTGAAACCAATAAGCACAATCAAAAGAAATGAGGAATAAAAGAACATGGAAACATTACAAACTATTGAAACTAAAATTGACAAACTGATTGAACAGAATAAGAAAGATATTGAGATGACTGAGGCGGAACTGGTTAAAGCAAGCCAAGCTATTTCAGACGCCCAAGCTAAGCTAGTACAGGCTCAAAAAGAAATCAACTCTGAAAAATACGTTGAGGCAAAAAGTGACCTATGGACGGCAGAACGTACAAAGGAATTTCATGAGGGACGTTTGAAAGAGTTATCTGAAAATCCTATGATCACTTATGATGAATATCATGTGATGGTTGCAGAAGTCTATAAATTGGCTGATGAACAACAAAAAACTTTCTATGTGCCGGCTAGAAAGAAAGTGATGGAGATTATAAAACTTGGAGATGACTCTTTGAAAGAAACCAAGCATGTAGATAGTATACTCAAAAAACTTGAAAAGGATATTTCTAAAAATAATGAAGAGTATAAAAAAGACAAAAACGGTTCTTGGCTTAGTGGGTTCTATTCTGGTTTATCCTATGAACCAAGAGACGCACTGTATGGATATAGACATAAATTGAATAATATAGCTGAGAATTTCAAAAGGGAATAAAAATACCCCTCCCCCCTTCAGTTATCCCCTCTACTAATAAATAGAAAGATGAGGTACACAGAATGACCCTCCCCACTGGTAAGATTGATTTAAACGAATACGGGAAGCATTTAGCAGAAAAGTCTGCTGAGATTTATGAAGAGAAAACTAAACAAATTGAAGACGCTTGGGAACGTCAGAGACAAGGCTATATAGCAAGAGATGCCAAGTGGCAAGCTGTCATAGATCGTTCTGGTGAACTATTAAAAGAAAAGAAGGAAAGAGAGCATCAGCAAGAGATTGAACGCTTGACGGAAGAGAAGCGCAAAGAGGTTGACAGAGAAGTCAGTCAGCGTTTATCAATGCCAGATGAACACCAGCAGAAACTTAACAAAGGTATGAGTGAAATGCTGAAAGATTTATTTTAAAGAGTCCATAAAAAAGACTCCATAAAAAATAATTAAAAATTTTTTTAATAAAGTAAATCGGAAAAAAATATTTTTTGTGAAAGGGATTGGAGAAGCAAGGGAGAAGGTGGGGGGATACCCCCCTCCCCCTCGGTGCTTCAGGACTTCACACCGTCACTGTACATATTTTCTCGCGAGCGAGAAAGACAAAAAGGAGTAAATAGGATTGAATGAAACCACTGTAACTAGAAAATGCTCCAAGTGTCATGAGACCAAAGAATTATCTAGCGAAAACTTTTATAGAAAGCATTCAGACAAGAAAGGTTTCTCAAAAGTTTGTAAGCTATGTAATAAAAAGAAGGATGCGGAGCGTTACCAAAAGAAAAAAGACAAGATATTGACCCAAAAAAAACGATACTATAGACGGCAGAAAGAGCGCTTAAATGACCACTGACGAGGTAGAAGGAGCGAACTAATGATTCTAGATAACTTTAAAACGATGATGAACGTTAGAAAGCGGATGACTTGCTTTCTACGTTTCCAGAGGATGGCAGGAAGTGAAAACCAAGTTACGATAGATGAAGAGGCTTGGAAACTTGTCTTACCTGATCAGTGGCATTTGAGCGGCGAGCATGAAAAAGCAATCCGTGAGGGATTGGAAATATTCGCCAACGACATCAATAAGATAGAGAACAAGCGAGCCAGAAAATACTTTATCATCCATTATTGCTATATGAGAAAGAAAACTATGAGCGAATGCGTAGAAATGGCAGGTACTAGCTCCACTAGCTACCACCGATATAAACAGATAGCCGTCTTAAACTTTGCGAGAATCCACCAGAACGGAGAACTGGAAGTATATAAGTAAGTGTATATCATCTTGATAGGATATTTTGCCCTATCGTCTTTATCGTGTTATAATATACCTATCAGCAATCAGCAATCAGCAATAAAAAAAGCACGTTTGACCGTGCTAGTTTCTTGCCTGCTGAACTCGTCATTTATTGCCCTTTTTGAGGGGCTTTTTTTGTGGACTTTTTGAGAATTTTTAAGACCTTTTAATGATATTTAATCAAATGTGATTTTTCAAAAATTCAATAATATCAAGGTTTTAGACACTTTAATGAATCTTAAAAATTTGTCATCTCTATTTTTATGAGAAACGTGCTAACTGCTAGAAATTATGGTAGAATAAAGTATTAAGTAATCGTGGAAAAAGGATATCTATGCGAAAAGAAATTGCACCTGAATTATACAACTATAACAAGTTTCCTGGTCCGGAGTTCCATTTACACGGGGACAAGGTCGAAACGGAAGGGATAGCTTTTTCCTTGGTTGAAAATATCAAGGATGCCTTTGATGTGACGACTTTTAATCAGCGTTTTTCAGAAGTATTAACCAAGTTTGATTATATCGTGGGGGACTGGAGCAACGAACAGCTTCGCCTACGAGGTTTTTACAAGGATGACCGAACAGAAGAAAAACTTGAAAAAATCAGTCGTTTACAAGACTACCTTTTAGAGTATTGTAGTTATGGTTGTGCCTATTTTGTCTTAGAAAATGAAGCCCCTAAGCGAGCATTATTTGACAAGAAAATGCGTAAGACGGAAGAAGAAACACCTTCTAGAAAAGGAAAGAAACCGACTCAAACCAAACGAAAGTCGAATGCAGATAAGAAAAATAGACGTCGTCAGAAAGACCAGCATTCTCAGAAAGAGGACAAGGGACAACGTCATTTTGTCATTCGTCAGAAGTGAGTAGAGAATAAGGAGAAGAAATGAAACCCTCAATTCATAGTTTGGCACATCAAACCATGCAGGAATGGGTATTGGAGCAGGGAGAAAAGAAATTCCGTGCAGATCAAATCTGGGAATGGCTCTACCGTAAACGTGTGCAGTCATTTGAAGAAATGACCAACCTTTCCAAGGATTTGATTGCTAAGCTCAATGACCAGTTTGTGGTCAATCCCTTGAAACAAGGTATTGTGCAAGAGTCTGCTGATGGTACAGTCAAATATCTCTTTGAATTGCCTGACGGTATGTTAATTGAAACTGTACGCATGCGTCAACACTATGGTTTATCTGTCTGTGTGAGCACTCAGGTCGGCTGTAATATCGGTTGTACCTTCTGTGCCTCTGGTTTGATTAAGAAGCAGCGTGACCTCAATAACGGTGAAATCGTAGCGCAAATCATGCTGGTTCAGAAATACTTTGATGAGCGTGGTCAGGATGAACGCGTCAGCCATATCGTTGTCATGGGAATCGGTGAGCCCTTTGATAATTACAACAATGTCTTGAATTTCTTTCGTACTATCAATGATGATAAAGGAATGGCTATCGGTGCTCGTCACATCATGGTTTCAACCTCAGGTTTGGCTCATAAAATTCGTGACTTTGCTGATGAGGGGGTTCAGGTCAATCTTGCCGTGTCTCTTCACGCACTCAACAATGAACTTCGTTCAAGTATCATGAAAATTAACCGTGCCTTTCCGATTGAAAAACTCTTTGCTGCTATTGAATACTACATTGAGACAACAAACCGTCGTGTAACCTTTGAATATATCATGCTTAATGAAGTCAACGACGGTGTAGAACAAGCCTTGGAATTGGCTGAGTTGCTCAAGAACATCAAGAAATTGTCTTATGTAAACTTGATTCCTTATAACCCAGTTAGTGAGCATGACCAATATAGCCGTAGTCCTAAAGAGCGCGTGTTGGCTTTCTATGATACGCTTAAGAAAAAAGGGGGCAACTGTGTGGTTCGTCAAGAGCATGGTACAGATATTGACGCAGCTTGTGGACAATTGCGCTTTAACACAATGAAACGTGACCGCCAGAAGGCAGTCGCAGCGGTAAATCCTTAATGATGAAGAAGACTTATAATCATATTTTGGTCTGGGGAGTCATTTTCTATAGCATTTGCATTGTCTATTTTTGCTTTACTCCTCAAGAACAATCTACCGTGAGAGTGGGAACTCCAGATATTCAGCATCTTGGACGCCTGGTTTTTCTTTTGACTCCTTTCAATTCTCTCTGGAAACTGGGTCAAGTGAGTGGCATAGGACAATTATGTTGGATTTTTCTACAAAATATCCTCAATGTCTTCTTGCTTTTTCCTCTGATGTTCCAACTCCTTTATCTCCTTCCAAACTTGCGGAAAATAAAAAAGGTCTTTCTTTTTAGTTTTCTTATGAGTCTTGGAATCGAGTGTACGCAATTAATCTTGGACTTTTTCTTTGATTTCAATCGCGTCTTTGAGATTGATGATTTGTGGACCAACACTTTGGGTGGCTATCTGGCTTGGCTCCTTTATAAACGATTACATAAAAACAAGATAAGGAATTAAAATGAGTATTTTAGAAGTTAAAAATCTGAGTCACGGTTTTGGTGACCGTGCAATTTTTGAAGATGTGTCCTTCCGTCTCCTAAAGGGAGAACATATCGGTCTGGTCGGTGCCAATGGTGAAGGAAAGTCAACCTTTATGAGCATCGTGACTGGTAAGATGTTGCCAGATGAAGGGAAGGTTGAGTGGTCCAAATATGTGACCGCTGGTTACTTGGATCAGCACTCCGTCCTTGCTGAAGGGCAGTCTGTTCGTGATGTTCTCCGTACAGCCTTTGATGAGCTTTTTAAAGCAGAAGCTCGTATCAATGATCTCTATATGGAAATGGCTGAAGACGGTGTGGATGTTGATGCTCTCATGGAAGAAGTGGGAGAACTCCAAGATCGTCTGGAGAGTCGTGATTTCTACACCTTGGATGCTAAGATTGACGAAGTAGCGCGTGCCCTTGGTGTTATGGACTTTGGCATGGATACAGATGTAACCTCTTTATCAGGTGGACAAAGAACCAAGGTGCTTTTGGCTAAACTCCTCCTTGAAAAGCCTGATATCTTGCTGTTGGACGAGCCGACCAACTACTTGGATGCTGAGCATATTGACTGGCTCAAGCGCTATCTCCAAAACTATGAGAATGCCTTTGTCCTTATTTCACACGATATTCCATTCCTCAATGATGTTATCAATATTGTCTACCATGTGGAAAATCAACAGTTGACACGATACTCTGGTGACTACTACCAGTTCCAAGAAGTCTATGCGATGAAGAAATCTCAGCTAGAGGCAGCCTACGAACGTCAGCAGAAAGAAATTGCAGACCTCAAGGACTTTGTTGCCCGAAACAAAGCGCGTGTTGCAACACGAAACATGGCCATGTCTCGTCAGAAGAAATTGGATAAGATGGATATTATTGAACTGCAAAGTGAGAAACCAAAACCATCCTTTGATTTCAAACCAGCTCGTACGCCAGGGCGCTTTATCTTCCAAGCTAAGGATTTGCAGATTGGTTATGACCGTCCTCTTACTAAGCCTTTAAATCTTACCTTTGAACGCAATCAAAAGGTTGCCATTATCGGGGCAAATGGTATCGGGAAAACAACTCTCTTGAAGAGTCTCTTGGGAATTATCCCGCCAATCGCTGGGGCAGTGGAACGCGGTGACTACCTAGAACTCGGTTATTTTGAGCAGGAAGTAGAAGGTGGCAATCGTCAAACACCTCTTGAAGCTGTCTGGAATGCCTTTCCTGCACTTAACCAAGCAGAAGTTCGTGCAGCCCTTGCCCGTTGTGGTTTGACAACCAAGCATATCGAAAGCCAAATTCAGGTCTTGTCAGGTGGGGAACAAGCCAAGGTTCGTTTCTGTCTCTTGATGAATCGTGAAAACAACGTTTTAGTGCTGGACGAGCCGACCAACCATTTGGATGTGGATGCCAAGGATGAACTCAAACGCGCTCTCAAAGAATACAAGGGATCTATTCTTATGGTCTGCCACGAGCCAGACTTCTATGAAGGCTGGATGGACCAAATCTGGGATTTTAATAATCTAACTTAAAAATGAGAGTAAAAGAAATACAGTACCGAATGTGGATACTGTATTTTTTTGGTTTTTAAGATTTAAAATCGTAGTCTTTCACCACTTCGATGCTGTTGATAGTAATAGCAGTCGTTGGTTTATCTTTCTCATCTTTTTCGGCTTTAGCAATTTTATTTACAACATCCATACCGTCAATCACTTGACCAAAGACTGGGTGTTTGCCATCTAAACTAGGATTTCCACCTTCTTTGTAGGCTTCGATGATTTTCTTGGGATACTTGCTTGTAGGGAGTTTAGCAGAGGTATCTGTAGAGTTTTGGTTGATGAAGAACTGGCTGCCATTGGTGTTTGGTTGACCAGTATTAGCCATAGCAAGAGCACCACGGATGTTATAGAGATAAGGAGTAATCTCGTTTTTGAAACCAGTTCCCTTGTCTTTAGTCTTATCCTTGTCATGCCAGATAGACTGACCACCTGTACCGTCCCCTTTTGGATCTCCAGTTTGGACCATGAAGCCATCGATGACACGGTGGAAGGTAATACCGTTATAGTAGCCTTCTTTGGCATGAGTGAGGAAGTTTTCAACCGCTAGAGGAGCGAGTTTAGGGAAGAGTTTAATACGAATATCACCTTGGCTTGTGTGGAGAATCACTTCGGCTTCATCTTCAGCAACTTCCTTAGAAAGTTGAGGGAAGTTGGCATTCTCATTTGTTAAAGCATCGTTTAAGTCCTTGGCAGATTGGGCTGCTGCTTTGGAGCTTTCCTCAGCGGCCAAGCTAGAATCTACATAGTCATCACCACGCAGACTGCGTTGGATGTTGCTACATCCAGCTAGGGTTACAGTGGATAGTAAAAGAAGGGTTGCTAGTTTTTTCATTCTGATCCTCTCAAAAATTCATTTCTATCATTGTACCCTAAAAGGAAGTGGATTTCAAATATTAGTGACAAGACAATTTTAGAGAAAATCAACTAAAAAATCACTTGATTAAAGATTCTTCTTTGGATGACGGTCGATAATATCCTTGTATTGTTCCAGTATCTGCTCCCTCTTTGGAGTCAATTTGTAGCCACGAATCGAAAAGTGACTTGCTAATTCTTCTTCTGAGAAGTGGTCATGAAGGAAGGGCTTGGTCCAGACCTGCAGCTTTCATCTTAGATAGTCCTGTAATTCCCTTGCTTTTCAGAATATTCTTTTTCATAGTAGCATTGAGATGATCAAGTGAGTCAAAAGCTGTTTCAATGACTGCATAAGCTTTTTTCACCAGAGTTTTTAGATGTTTTGGGGCATCAATGCCATAAGTATACTCAAAGTATTTAGGAAACCAGATCTTAAGAAAGCTAGTAAAGCATCACAATTAGTAAAGGTTAATTCGAAAGAATTACTATATTTTAAAAGAGCACATTTTCAAAGGATTTTTTCTTTTGGACTCAATTCCTAATTAATCAATGAACTGAATACTAGGTCTCGAAAAGAATTATGCTTCCTCGTTTTGTCTGAGTTCAAAGAGGTCTTCTACTTTCAGATTAAAAACTTGAGCAATTTTAAGAGCCATTTCCAGCGAAGGGTTGTAACGGTTATTTTCCAAGTGCAGAATTGTCTCGCGTCGCATGCCGATGAGGTCGGCTAACTCCTGCTGGGTCATGCCTGTGGACTCACGAACAGATTTGAGATTAGTAATAATCTTGCTTTCTTTGGCCATGCTTATCCTCTACGTTCCAAGATAAAATAGACAACCGCAAAGATGCAAATCAAGGCAGCTATGCTAAAAAATATCTGTCCCATGTAAAGAGTGAGAGACCCCATATACCCAATGATAACTGCTAGGATCATCAGTGCGCCTAGTATAAAAACAAACATCAAGCTAGCTGCCTTGGCTAAATTAGCATAAAAGCGTTCGTCCGGAGTTTCCTTGACATTTTTCAAACAGAAAAAAGCAAATAAAATCACTTCAATAACGAGGCCAATTCCCAAAATCCATTCTTTAATACCAGAACTTACGCTAGGGGTTGCAAGCCAAATCCCTACTGTATAAAAAATGCTTGATGCAAACACAAGTATTGTGTAAAGCTTAGCAGACAAGTCAAAAATAATCTTTTCCTTATCTTTCTGACTCTTATGTAGCCAGCTCCAAATAGCTACAATTTGACCTGACACTGAAATACCAGTAATAACTAACTTGGGTCCCCAACTAAGATTAGAACCAAATAAAACAATAAAATCAATAAAGAGAGCTACGGCAATCATTGCAATGAGGCCACGCATTTTTTGACTTTTTTTCATGATAGACTCCTTTTTTGTGTTATAAATATATAACACTTAAATTTTATGTTATAAATATATCACATTTAAATTTAGAAAGCAAGAATTTATGTGCCAAGGTGGCAATTATTTGAAAAAATTTTTTAATAAAAGCCCTTGATAGTCAAACAACTAAAGAATTCTTTGAAGTAATGCATCGGATTTGGTTTGGATAGTTTCGTTAATAATATTTGATGATAAAGAATTTTTGAAAAATCTAGATACTGTATGAATCTCTACTTTTTTTCTTAGACTGTATAAAGTCTGTCAGAATAAGCTTTGTAGGTGTAGAAGTTAATTTTTACAGAGGTTAAGTAAGGATTTCAGTACACGTCAATAGATGTCAAAATACTGATTTTAAGCGATTTTTGATTTTTGGAAACTCATTATATCGCACTACAAATCAATAAAAACTCTACCTTTTTTAGATAAATATATCATCTGGATATTGAAGTTAAGCCCTGCTATCATTTCGATGGCAGGGCTTTTTAATATTTGGTACACTAACTTCTTATCTATATTTTGGTGGATTTTAAGTTGACATCTACAAAGTTTAATGTTAGAATACATTCAAAAATATATTTGAATGAGGTGTTTTATGATTCAAAATGTTGTTACTTCAATAATCCTGTATTCTGGGACAGCCGTAGACTTACTTATTATCCTAATGTTATTTTTTGCCAAAAGAAAAAGCAGAAAAGACATCATTAACATCTATTTAGGACAATTTCTAGGCTCTGTTAGTCTAATATTGCTAAGTTTGCTTTTTGCATTTGTCTTAAATTATATTCCTAGTAAAGAGATTTTAGGTTTACTCGGTTTGATTCCAATTTTCCTAGGCCTCAAAGTTTTGCTTTTAGGAGATTCTGATGGAGAAGCTATTGCAAAAGATGGTTTGCGAAAAGACAATAAAAACCTGATTTTTCTAGTCGCTATGATTACTTTTGCAAGTTGTGGCGCTGACAATATTGGTGTCTTTGTCCCATATTTTACCACCTTAAATTTAGCGAATTTGATAGTGACTTTACTTACTTTTCTAGTCATGATTTATCTCTTGGTTTTTTCTGCCCAAAAATTGGCACAAGTCCCTTCTGTTGGAGAAACTTTGGAAAAATATAGCAGATGGTTTATTGCCGTTGTCTATTTAGGATTGGGGATGTATATCCTGATTGAAAACAACAGCTTTGACATGCTATGGGCTGTGTTCGGCTAGGAGAAAAAATTATGAAAAAAGATAGTATCTGTCAAGTGGATGTTATTAATCAACAAAATGTTACAACCGCAACGAACTACCTTGAAAAGGAAAAAGTCCAAAAATCACTTCGCATTTTATCAAAATTTACCGATAATAAACAGATAAATATCATCTTTTATCTCCTTGCCGTCGAAGAACTCTGTGTCTGTGATATAGCCTGTTTACTAAATCTCAGTATGGCATCTTCCTCCCACCATCTTCGTAAACTAGCCAATCAAAACATCTTGGATACTAGAAGAGAGGGGAAAATTATATATTATTTTATAAAAGATGAGGAAATCAGAGACTTTTTTAATCAACTAGGATAACAACTATTTTTACTACTTTACCATGATCATATATAGGACTTATCTATGAAATTTTTTGATGAAAATTACTCACAAGAAATACCTACTCGTATCAAATGTTTAAGAAAAAAGTATAATTTAAAGCAAAGCGACCTAGGTAATGCAGGTCAAGTTAGCCAAGTTGAAAAGGGAAAGTGACAAGTTACTGCTTCAATATTGCTTTATTTGAATACTCAAACTGACTTAGACTATAAAGAAATTATTTTTAGAGATATTGCCAAGTTTGTTGAAAATATGTTTTATCACTGCTTCAGCTCTATTATATTTAGAGTTTTAGAAACTGTAGATAAAAGAATGAATTCTTTGTCGGATGATGACTTAATTTCTATACAATCTAGCTGTCTTAGACTTTCCAAGACATTCGCAAATTTCAATATTCAAAGAAAAAAATTTTTGATTTCTGATGCAACTGAAAAAATTATCCATAATGGCAAAAAGGTCATCAAAAAATCAAAAAAGATAAATCAATTTCAACAACAATGGACACATACGCCGAGTTAGCACCGCAAAGAAAGTTAGAATCTGTTAATCTTTATATCGATAAGATTGCTGAACTAACGCAATAACTACTCTACTATTCACTCTACCTTTTATTATGTAGCATTCTAAAAACATTGATGTACCAACGTTTCTAACAGCTAAAATAGAAATTATTTAATCTTTTACAGACCTAGACTATTCCCCTATTTAGAATCTATTAATTCATATTTTATAAATTAATTAGTAGATATCTTTTTTAAAATCCTTGATATTTCGCTGTTTTTAGTCTAATTGAAATCTATACTTTCCAAACCAGATCTTAAGAAAGCTCGTAAAGCTAGCCAGTTCTCTAAAGGTTAAGAACTAGCTACAATACAGTATTTACAACACTTTATACTCAATGAAAATCAAAGAGCAAACTAGGAAGCTAGCCGCAGGTTGTTCAAAGAACTGCTTTGAGGTTGTAGATAAGACTGACGAA
>NZ_VMMS01000071.1:0-41217 GCF_013277315.1 Streptococcus sp. 2106 | reverse complement strand
CAAATCACCCAGAGAATTTATTCTTCATGGCTAACTTGAACTTGAAATTTGGCTTCTATTTTTTAGTAAATATATTTTATGAAAATGCAAGAAAACACTTGACAAGCAACTTAGATATCGTTATAATTATACAAAATTAACAGAGGGGTTGTTTATTTATGAAATCAAAAAAATGGATATTTGTTTTATGTAATTTTCTTGCAAGTTTCTTCTTAGTAGCTTGCCAGTCAGGTTCTAATGGTTCTCAGTCAGCTGTTGAGGCCATTAAGCAAAAGGGGAAATTAGTTGTGGCAACCAGTCCTGACTATGCACCCTTTGAATTTCAATCATTGGTTGATGGAAAGAACCAGGTAGTCGGTGCAGACATCGACATGGCTCAGGCTATCGCTGATGAACTTGGGGTTAAGTTGGAAATCTCAAGCATGAGTTTTGACAATGTTTTGACCAGTCTTCAAACAGGTAAGGCTGACCTGGCAGTTGCGGGAATTAGCGCTACTGACGAGAGAAAAGAAGTCTTTGATTTTTCAATCCCTTACTATGAAAACAAGATTAGTTTCTTGGTTCGTAAGGCTGATGTAGAAAAATACAAGGATTTAACTAGCCTTGAAAGTGCTAATATTGCGGCTCAAAAAGGGACTGTTCCAGAATCAATGGTCAAGGAACAATTGCCAAAAGCTCAATTAACTTCCCTAACTAATATGGGTGAAGCAGTCAATGAATTGCAGGTTGGAAAAGTAGATGCTGTTCATATGGATGAGCCTGTTGCACTTAGTTATGCTGCTAAAAACGCTGACTTAGCTGTCGCAATTGTCAGCTTGAAGATGAAGGACGGCGACGCCAATGCCGTTGCTCTTAGAAAAAATAGTGATGATTTGAGAGAAGTGGTAGACAAGGTCATCCAAAAACTCAAGGATGAAGGAACTTACCAAAGCTATCTTGAAAAAGCAGCAAGTCTAACTGAAGTTGAAGAATAAGAAAAAGCAGAGTTGGATGTCATTCCAATTCTGCTTTTAAATAGTTTAAAACCTTTTCCAGATTGTCTAGGGACACCTTGGCAAATTGATAAGGACAGGTGCTTAAATAGGCCTCTTCAAAGAAGTCCAAGCCTAGTTGACTGTGTTTGAGATTGGCGATTTTAGGATACTGTCTCAGGTCTAGCAATAAACCATCGTGAAGAGGAAAATGAGGAAGAGGACAGGGGCTGTAAGCTAGTCTTTCCTTGATTTGTTTTTGGTAAGTTTCTTGATTATTCAAGCGAGTCAGACGATTTTTCTCAAACAATTGACTATCGATATAGAGTGATAAGGCCTTTTGCATGATGAGGTTGCTGTCGTAGTCTAGGATATTTTTGTAGGCCACAAATGCTTCTTTGATAGCATTTGGAAGAATGAGTGCTGTAATACGAAGGGCTGGAAAGAGGCTGGTCGAGAAGGACTTGATATAAATGACACGCTCCTCTGTATCAAGATAGTGGAAGGTTTGGCCCTTCTTGGAGTCCAAATCACCCAGATAATCGTCCTCTACGATATAGACATCATACTTGGCTGCTAAGTCAAGAATAGCTCGTTTGTCCTGCTCAGAATAGGAATGGCCTAGAGGATAGTGAAATCGAGGAATGGTATAGAAAAACTTAATTTTTCCTGTTTTGAAGTGGCCTTCCAGTTCCTTCAAGTCAATCCCATCAATGCCTCGTTCAATCGTTTGATAGTCCAGACCCTGAGCAATCAAGAGGCGATTCATTCGATGGTAGGTCGGTTGTTCCACCAAGATTTCCTTGGCTTGGCTAGGGAAGGAAATTTGAGAAAGGATAAACAAGGCTTGTTGGGTTCCAGAAGTCAGTACCAGTTGGTCAGCCTTGCAGTAGAGGGCTTGGTCAAAGAGGAGTTGGTGAATGGATTGTCTTAAGTCTTCTAAACCTTCTTGATTTTCATAGTAGTTGAAGAGGTAGTTTTCCCGGCCAATCAAAGTTTCATTGACACAGAGTCGGAAATCGTCATAGGCGCTGGCGTGTTCATCCGTAACCTCGATTTCGAGGTCTTGGTGTTGCCCTTGTTCTAGGACATAGTAGCCACTCTGGGGCTTGGCATAGAGGTATTGTTCGTGCCGTAATTCCAGCAGGGCGCGCTGAACGGTGTCCTTGCTACAGTGAAAGTCAAGGCTTAGTTGACGGATAGAAGGCAGGCGACTTCCCGTCGGAAAGCGTCCAGACTCGATACCATTTTTCAGATAGGAAACGACCTCTTGGTACTTGCTTTGTTTCTTCATTCCAGACCTCCCTTGATTTTGTTACATTGTACCCTTTTTTTTCCTTCTTGGCAATATCTAGGGTGTTTCTCTCGTTCACATCTAAGAGCAAATGTGGTATACTTAGGAGTAAGATTTATAGAATAATACTCTTCGAAAATCTCTTCAAACCACGTCAGCTTCGCCTTGCCGTAGATATNNCAGCCTGCGGCTCGCTTCCTAGTTTGCTTTTTGATTTTCATTGAGTATAACAAACAAGAAAGAGAATGGTTAAGAACGTGCAGGAACCAGTGAAATTATTTCAATACAATACCCTTGGAGCCTTGATGGCTGGCCTTTATGGTGGGACCATGACAGTAGGAGAATTGCTAGAGCATGGAGACCTTGGTTTGGGAACCTTGGATTCCATTGATGGGGAATTGATTGTCTTGGATGGCAAGGCTTATCAAGCCAAAGGCTCAGGAGAGCAACCGGAAATTGTAGAAGTATCACCAGATGCCCTTATTCCTTACGCAGCAGTAGTACCACATCAGGCAGAGGTCATTTTCCGCCAGCGCTTTGAGATGACAGACAAGGAATTGGAAGAACGGATTGAGTCTTATTATGACGGGGAAAATCTTTTCCGCTCTATCAAGATTCGTGGGGAATTTTCACATATGCATGTGCGCATGATTCCTAAGTCGGCACCAGATACCAAGTTTGCTGATGTCGCAACCCATCAACCTGAATATAGTCGTGACAATGTGGCAGGAACCATCGTTGGTTTCTGGACGCCAGAGATTTTCAATGGGGTCAGTTTGGCAGGATATCATCTACATTTTATCTCAGATGATTTGACCTTCGGTGGGCATGTTATGGACTTTGTTATCAAGGAAGGCATTATCGAGGTGGGAGCTATTGACCAGTTGGACCAACGTTTCCCAGTCCAAGACCGTCAATACTTGTTTGCTAAGTTCAATGTTGACGAGATGAAAAAAGATATTGAAAAGGCAGAATAGGAGAAGAAAATGACCATTCATATTATCATTACCATGGTGCTGTTACTGGCTTTCTTGATAGGGAGCATTTGGTATTCCAAAAAGAAATATAAGATTAATTTAGCTGTTTTGGGCTTGGGGGCCGTAGCCTTCTTTGTCTCTTCACAGATTTTGGAAAAACTGGTGCATATCTTAGTTTTGCATCCTCAAAAAGACGGTAGTATTGCCCTCTTGCAAGATCATCCAATTGTCTATATCATCTATGGCCTAGCCATGGCAGCATTTTTTGAGGAAACTGCTCGTCTTGTTTTCTTCAAATGGTTGGAGAAAAAGAGAAGTTTGGAAAAGGCAGACGCCTTGGCCTATGGGTTAGGGCATGGTGGTTTGGAATTAATTTTCCTAGGCCTTGCTAGTTTACTCAATCTCTACATCGTGCTTTCGGCGGTTCAAACGCAGGATCCACAGGTCATGCAATTACTGTCTGAAAATATGTTGAAAACCATTCAGTCGCTATCAGTCTGGCAGATTTATTTGCTTGGTTTTGAGAGAATCTTGGCGCTTGGTTTCCAATTACTCTTGACTGTTTGGGTTTACCAAGCTGTTCGCCAGAAGAAATGGATTTATCTCCTAGCGGCCTATGGCCTACATGCCTTCTTTGACCTGGCACCATCTCTTGCCCAAGTTGGTTGGTTGACCAATCCAGTCTTGGTTGAAGTTGTCCTAGCACTTGAACTTGTTCTGCTTGCCTATGGAACAAAGGCTATCTTTTGCAAAAAATCATAAGAAAAAGGGGGAAACCTCTTTTTCTCTTCAAAAATAGCATAAAAATCTAGTTATCCGCATAAAAACTGGACTTATCACACTTTATCAAGGTCAAAACCACTCAATTTACTACTAATTTACTACTTATGAATGAGCTTTGATACGACGATTTATCCTTGAAAAGTGAAGATATAAAGATACTTCCAATAAAATTTGAATATTTAATAGGTAGACACTTCAAAAAATGAGGTGTCTATTTTTTTACCCGATTTTGAAAGGAAGTGAACTTATGAAAACAAAAAATCAAGAATCAAAAGGTCGTTCCCCACTCTTTAAGACCATCAAACATTCATTCAGCCAATAAAAAAGAAAGGATAGGTAAAAATATGGAACTTAAATTTGTGATTCCCAACATGGAAAAAACATTCGGCAATTTAGAATTTGCTGGCGAGGATAAAGTCGTTCAGCGAAGAATCAACGGACGGCTAACTGTCTTATCAAGAAGCTATAATCTCTATTCTGATGTTCAAAGAGCAGATGATATTGTGGTGGTGCTTCCTGCTGAAGCTGGCGAAAAACATTTCGGCTTTGAGGAACGTGTGAAGTTAGTCAATCCACGTATTACCGCAGAGGGCTACAAAATCGGCACTCGTGGTTTTACAAATTACCTTTTACATGCTGACGACATGATAAAAGAATAAAGAAAGAGAGGAAAAATGATGAGATTAGCAAATGGCATTGTATTAGATAAAGACACGACTTTTGGAGAATTGAAATTCTCTGCTCTACGTCGTGAAGTGAGAATCCAAAATGAAGACGGGTCGGTTTCAGATGAAATCAAGGAACGTACCTATGACTTAAAATCCAAAGGACAAGGACGCATGATTCAAGTAAGTATTCCTGCCAGCGTGCCTTTGAAAGAGTTTGATTATAACGCACGGGTGGAACTTATCAATCCCATTGCGGACACCGTTGCTACTGCCACCTATCAAGGAGCAGATGTTGACTGGTATATCAAGGCAGACGATATTGTGCTGACAAAGGATTCTAGTTCATTCAAAGCTCAACCACAAGCAAAGAAAGAACCGACACAAGACAAATAGTCGCTAGGTAGAAAGGAGACTTTTTCGCATGAAACAGCGTGGTAAAAGGATTCGCCCATCTGGTAAAGATTTAGTCTTTCATTTTACGATAGCGTCACTCCTGCCTGTTTTCCTGCTGGTTGTCGGACTGTTTCATGTGAAGACAATCCAGCAGATCAACTGGCAGGATTTTAACCTATCACAAGCAGATAAGATTGACATTCCCTATTTAATTATCAGTTTCAGTGTCGCAATTCTTATCTGCTTGCTGGTAGCGTTTGTATTCAAACGGGTTCGCTATGATACGGTTAAACAACTTTACCACCGTCAAAAACTGGCAAAGATGATACTTGAAAACAAGTGGTATGAATCTGAACAGGTCAAAACAGAGGGTTTCTTTAAAGATAGTGCTGGTCGTACAAAGGAAAAGATAACCTACTTCCCTAAAATGTATTATCGACTTAAAAATGGCTTGATACAGATACGGGTGGAAATCACGCTGGGAAAATATCAAGACCAACTCTTACACTTGGAAAAGAAATTAGAGAGTGGCTTGTACTGTGAGCTGACGGATAAAGAGTTAAAGGATTCCTATGTGGAATATACTTTGCTCTATGACACCATAGCCAGTCGTATTTCTATTGATGAAGTAGAAGCTAAAGATGGTAAACTTCGCTTAATGAAAAACGTATGGTGGGAATATGATAAGCTCCCTCATATGTTGATTGCTGGTGGTACAGGTGGCGGTAAAACTTACTTTATACTGACACTGATTGAAGCCTTGCTTCATACAGATTCAAAACTGTATATTCTTGACCCGAAAAATGCTGATCTTGCGGACTTAGGTTCTGTGATGGCAAATGTCTACTATAGAAAAGAAGACTTGCTTTCTTGCATTGAAACATTCTATGAAGAAATGATGAAACGTAGTGAGGAAATGAAGCAGATGAAGAACTATAAGACTGGCAAAAATTATGCTTACTTAGGTCTCCCGGCACACTTCTTAATCTTTGATGAATACGTCGCTTTCATGGAAATGCTGGGAACAAAAGAAAACACCGCAGTTATGAATAAGCTGAAACAGATTGTCATGTTAGGTCGTCAAGCTGGCTTCTTTCTAATACTGGCTTGTCAACGTCCAGACGCAAAATATTTAGGCGACGGAATCCGTGATCAGTTTAATTTCAGAGTGGCTTTAGGTCGTATGTCTGAAATGGGCTATGGCATGATGTTTGGCAGTGACGTACAAAAGGATTTCTTCTTAAAGCGAATCAAAGGTCGTGGCTATGTTGATGTAGGAACAAGTGTCATATCAGAGTTTTATACTCCCCTTGTACCAAAAGGATATGATTTCTTGGAGGAAATTAAAAAGTTATCCAACAGCAGACAGTCCACGCAGGCGACGTGCGAAGCGGAAGTCGCAGGTGTGGACTGATCTTGCTGGCTGGTGTGGCAATAGCCACGCCAGCACTTAACCCCCCGTATCTAACAGGGGGGTACAAATCGACAGGAAACAGTCAAAAAAACATTAGAAAATCCTTTGGTTACAAGGGATTTACAAAATTTCAGCGTATGTCAAATGGGCTTTAAAAGTTGACATACGCCTTTTTGATTGGAGGGATTTTTACTGAATGAACAAACTTGGTTACAGCATTTAAAAGAAAAACGCTTGGCTTATGGACTATCTCAAAACCGTTTAGCTGTTGCGACTGGTATTACAAGGCAGTATCTAAGCGATATTGAAACAGGAAAAGTCAAGCCATCAGAGGATTTACAGCAGTCCCTTTGGGAAGCTCTGGAACGCTTCAATCCCGACGCTCCCCTTGAAATGCTGTTTGATTATGTAAGAATTCGCTTTCCGACAACAGACGTACAGCAGGTGGTCGAAAACATCTTACAACTGAAACTGTCCTATTTTCTTCATGAGGACTATGGTTTCTATTCTTATTCAGAGCATTATGCTTTAGGCGACATATTCGTCCTTTGCTCCCATGAACTGGACAAAGGAGTTCTGGTGGAATTGAAAGGTCGTGGGTGCAGACAATTTGAAAGCTATCTTCTGGCACAACAAAGAAGCTGGTATGAGTTCTTTATGGACGTTTTGGTGGCTGGCGGTGTGATGAAACGCCTTGACCTTGCCATTAACGATAAGACAGGGATTTTAAATATCCCTGTACTCACTGAAAAGTGCCAACAGGAAGAATGTATCTCCGTCTTCCGCAGTTTTAAAAGCTATCGCAGTGGCGAACTGGTACGCAAAGAGGAAAAGGAATGTATGGGAAACACCCTCTATATCGGTTCATTACAAAGTGAAGTTTATTTCTGTATCTATGAAAAGGACTACGAGCAGTACAAGAAAAATGATATTCCCATTGAAGACGCAGAAGTAAAAAACCGTTTTGAGATTCGATTGAAAAATGAGCGTGCCTATTATGCAGTCCGTGATTTACTCGTCTATGACAATCCAGAGCATACCGCCTTTAAAATTATCAATCGGTATATCCGTTTTGTAGATAAAGACGATTCCAAACCTCGTTCTGATTGGAAACTGAATGAAGAATGGGCTTGGTTTATTGGGAACAATCGTGAACGATTAAAACTAACCACAAAACCAGAGCCTTACTCCTTCCAAAGGACGCTGAACTGGCTATCTCATCAAGTTGCCCCGACCTTAAAGGTTGCGATTAAACTTGATGAAATCAACCAGACGCAGGTTGTAAAAGACATTCTCGACCATGCGAAACTGACAGACCGACACAAGCAGATTTTGAAGCAACAGTCAGTAAAAGAACAGAACGTGATAACAACAAAAAAATAACTCAAATACAAATTCATTGAATATAGAGAGGAGAACATTTTTATGAATTTTGGACAAAACCTTTATAACTGGTTTCTATCAAACGCTCAATCACTGGTGCTTTTAGCAATCGTTGTGATTGGCTTGTATCTTGGCTTCAAGCGTGAGTTTAGCAAACTGATTGGCTTTTTAATTATTGCGATTATTGCGGTTGGCTTAGTCTTCAACGCTGCTGGAGTAAAAGACATTTTACTAGAGCTATTCAATCGCATTATTGGTGCTTAAATAAAACCGTTCTTTTGTGGAATATAAGTGGTTTTCTTATGTTCCGCAAAGGAATGGTACACCAAACGAAGTGCGGTAGGGATTTTTGAATCTCTACAAAGAAAGGACGTGAATATATGGACGATATGCAAGTCTATATTGCGAATTTAGGCAAATACAATGAGGGCGAATTGGTCGGTGCGTGGTTTACCTTTCCCATTGACTTTGAGGAAGTCAAAGAGAAAATCGGCTTGAATGATGAATATGAGGAATACGCCATTCATGACTACGAGTTACCCTTTACGGTTGACGAATACACTTCCATTGGCGAACTCAATCGACTATGGGAAATGGTATCGGAATTACCCGAAGAATTACAATCGGAGCTATCTGCTCTGCTCACTCATTTTTCAAGCATTGAAGAACTAAGCGAACATCAAGAGGATATTATCATTCATTCCGATTGTGATGATATGTATGACGTGGCACGCTACTACATTGAAGAAACGGGTGCTTTAGGCGAAGTACCAGCTAGTCTTCAAAACTATATTGATTATCAAGCCTATGGTCGGGATTTAGACCTTTCAGGAACGTTTATCTCAACCAATCATGGGATTTTTGAAATCGTCTATTAAATCTGTCGGTACATTACTACTGGCAGATTTTCTATTTTACGGGGTGGCTCAATCAGCTACCCCTATTTTTTATGAAAGGATTGATTACATGAAGAAAATACGAAGCTATACCAGTATCTGGTCTGTGGAAAAGGTACTGTATTCTATCAATGATTTTAGACTTCCGTTTCCCATAACCTTTACGCAAATGACATGGTTTGTCGTGTCACTCTTTGCAGTGATGATACTTGGCAACTTGCCCCCTCTTTCCATGATAGAGGGAGCATTTCTCAAATACTTTGGGATTCCTGTGGCTTTCACATGGTTTATGTCTACAAAAACTTTTGATGGTAAAAAGCCTTATGGATTTTTGAAGTCTGTCATTGCTTATGCACTGCGACCAAAGCTGACCTATGCAGGAAAAAAAGTAACGCTTGGCAGAAACCAGCCACAAGAAGCCATTACAGCAGTTAGGAGTGAATTTTATGGCATATCCAATTAAATACATTGAAAACAATCTCGTCTGGAATAAAGACGGGGAATGTTATGCTTACTATGAGCTTGTTCCTTACAATTACTCATTTCTAAGTCCAGAACAGAAAATACAAGTGCATGATTCTTTCAGACAGCTTATCGCACAAAATCGTGATGGCAAAATTCATGCTTTACAAATCAGTACAGAATCCAGCATACGTTCTGCACAAGAGCGTTCCAAAAATGAAGTCACTGGCAAGCTCAAAGCGGTTGCCTATGACAAAATCGACCAACAGACAGACGCTTTAATATCCATGATTGGCGAAAATCAAGTGAACTACCGTTTCTTTATCGGCTTTAAGTTGCTTCTCAACGATCAGGAGTTTTCTATGAAAAGTCTTACCGTTGAAGCAAAAAATGCTTTGTCTGATTTTGTCTATGATGTGAACCATAAGCTGATGGGCGATTTTGTTAGTATGAGTAATGATGAAATCCTGCGTTTTCAGAAGATGGAAAAGCTCTTAGAAAATAAAATCTCTCGTCGTTTCAAAATCCGCAGGTTAGATAAGGACGACTTCGGCTATCTGATTGAACACCTTTACGGACAGACAGGCACTGCCTATGAAGAGTATGAGTACCATCTATCAAAGAAAAAGCTGGATAATGAAACGCTGATTAAATACTATGACTTGATTAAGCCTACTCGCTGTTTGGTGGAAGAAAAACAGCGATATTTGAAAATCCAGCAGGAAGATGAAACCGTCTATGTAGCTTACTTTACCATTAACAGCATTGTCGGAGAACTGGACTTCCCGTCCTCTGAAATCTTCTACTACCAGCAACAGCAATTTACATTCCCGATTGATACGTCAATGAATGTGGAAATTGTAGCGAATCGTAAAGCCCTATCTACTGTCCGCAATAAAAAGAAAGAACTGAAAGACTTGGATAACCACGCTTGGCAAAGTGATAATGAAACCAGCTCCAATGTGGCGGAAGCTCTGGAAAGTGTGAATGAGCTGGAAACCAATTTAGACCAAAGCAAGGAATCTATGTACAAGCTGTCTTATGTGGTAAGGGTATCAGCAAATGATCTTGACGAACTCAAACGTCGTTGTAATGAAGTGAAAGATTTTTATGACGATTTAAGCGTAAAACTGGTACGACCATTTGGGGATATGCTCGGCTTACATGAAGAATTTTTACCTGCCAGCAAGCGTTATATGAATGATTATATTCAATACGTGACCTCTGATTTCCTCGCTGGTTTAGGTTTTGGTGCTACTCAAATGCTGGGGGAAAATGAGGGGATTTATGTTGGCTACAGCTTAGATACTGGACGCAATGTCTATCTGAAACCTGCTCTTGCCAGTCAAGGGGTTAAGGGTTCAGTAACCAATGCGTTAGCGTCGGCTTTTGTTGGTTCGCTGGGTGGTGGTAAATCCTTTGCGAATAACCTTATCGTCTATTATGCGGTGCTTTATGGGGCACAAGCAGTGATTGTAGACCCAAAAGCAGAACGTGGCAGATGGAAAGAAACCTTGCCAGAGATTTCCCATGAAATCAATATCGTCACTCTGACTTCTGATGAGAAAAACAAAGGCTTACTTGACCCTTATGTGATTATGAAAAATCCCAAAGATTCTGAATCACTGGCTATTGATATTCTGACATTCCTTACGGGGATTTCCTCTCGTGATGGGGAACGCTTCCCAATCCTTAGAAAAGCCATTCGTGCAGTAACCAATAGTGAAGTACGAGGGTTGATGAAAGTGATTGAGGAATTACGGGTTGAGAATACGCCACTAAGTACCAGTATAGCCGACCATATCGAAAGTTTTACAGACTATGACTTTGCACATTTATTATTCAGTAATGGTTATGTGGAGCAGTCTATCAGCTTAGAAAAACAACTGAACATTATACAGGTTGCGGACTTGGTACTTCCCGACAAGGAAACTTCCTTTGAGGAATATACCACTATGGAGCTTTTATCCGTTGCTATGCTGATTGTCATTAGTACCTTTGCTTTAGACTTTATCCATACAGACCGAAGCATTTTCAAGATTGTAGATTTAGACGAAGCATGGAGCTTTTTACAGGTAGCACAAGGAAAAACACTATCTATGAAGCTGGTTCGGGCTGGTCGTGCTATGAACGCTGGGGTATATTTCGTGACCCAAAATACAGACGACCTCTTAGATGAAAAACTGAAAAATAACCTCGGCTTAAAATTTGCATTTCGTTCCACTGACCTTAACGAGATTAAAAAGACCTTAGCCTTTTTTGGTGTAGACCCAGAGGACGAAAACAATCAGAAGCGATTGCGTGATTTGGAAAACGGGCAATGCCTTATCAGTGATTTATATGGTCGTGTCGGTGTGATACAGTTCCACCCTGTATTTGAAGAACTGCTCCATGCCTTTGATACCAGACCACCTGTGCGAAAAGAGGTGTAAATGTGAAACCATCAATAGTAAACAGAATAAAATCAAACTGGACGCTGAAACGTCTAGGTAAAGTGGCAATGACAGTGGCTTTCACACTTGTGATTGCCATTTTTCTTTTAGCCATGCTGGGAACGGTGGTTCAAGCTGCGGGCTTGGTAGATGATACGGTCAATGTGGCAAATGAATACAGCCGATACCCACTTGAAAACTATCAACTGGATTTTTATGTGGATAATAGCTGGGGCTGGCTTCCGTGGAACTGGTCGGACGGGATTGGAAAACAGGTCATGTATGGACTATATGCCATTACCAATTTTATTTGGACAATCAGTTTGTATGTTTCCAATGCGACAGGTTACTTAGTACAGGAAGCCTATTCCTTAGACTTCATTTCCGCTACAGCAGATTCCATTGGTAAGAATATGCAGACCTTAGCTGGTGTGAGTGCAAACGGATTTTCAACAGAGGGTTTCTATGTTGGATTCCTCTTACTCTTGATTTTGGTTCTTGGGGTTTATGTTGCCTATACGGGACTGATAAAGAGAGAAACCACAAAGGCAATTCATGCCATTATGAATTTTGTGCTGGTGTTTATCCTATCGGCTTCCTTTATTGCCTACGCTCCCGACTACATTAAAAAAATCAATGACTTTTCATCAGACATCAGTAATGCCAGTTTATCACTTGGCACGAAGATTGTCATGCCCCATTCCGATAGTCAAGGCAAGGACAGCGTGGACTTAATCAGAGATAGCCTGTTTTCCATACAGGTTCAGCAACCGTGGCTACTGCTTCAATACAACAGTTCAGACATTGAAAGTATCGGTATTGACCGTGTGGAAAGCCTGCTCTCCACCAGCCCAGATTCCAACAATGGCGAAGACAGAGAAAAAATTGTTGCGGAAGAAATTGAAGACAGAAGCAATACCAATCTAACCATTACAAAGACCATTAACCGTTTAGGTACAGTCTTCTTCCTATTTGTCTTCAATATTGGGATTTCCATATTTGTATTCCTATTAACAGGAATCATGATTTTCTCGCAGGTACTTTTTATCATCTATGCTATGTTTCTGCCTGTGAGCTTTATTTTAAGCATGATTCCATCATTTGATGGTATGTCAAAACGAGCCATAACAAAGCTCTTTAATACCATTTTGACACGAGCTGGAATCACATTGATTATTACGACAGCATTTAGTATTTCAACCATGCTCTATACCTTATCGGCTGGTTATCCGTTCTTTTTGATTGCTTTTCTACAGATTGTGACCTTTGCAGGAATCTACTTCAAGCTGGGCGATTTAATGAGTATGTTTTCTCTACAGAGTAACGATTCTCAAAGTGTGGGAAGTCGTGTGATGAGAAAACCTCGTATGCTTATGCACGCTCACATGCACCGTCTACAGCGGAAACTTGGACGTTCCATGACTACTCTAGGGGCTGGGTCTGCCATTGTTACAGGTAAAAAAGGACAGTCGGGTTCGGGGAGTTCTGCAAGGACACAAGCAGATCACTCCCGACCAGACGGAAAGGAAAAATCAACACTTGGAAAACGTATCGGTCAAACCATCGGTACAGTAGCTGATACCAAAGACAGAATGGTAGACACTGCTAGTGGTTTGAAAGAACAGGTTAAAGATTTGCCGACCAATGCAAGATATGCAGTATATCAAGGAAAATCCAAAGTAAAAGAGAATGTCCGTGATTTAACCAGTAGTATTTCTCAAACCAAAGCGGACAGAGCCAGTGGACGCAAGGAACAGCAGGAACAAAGGCGAAAAACCATTGCGAAGCGTCGCTCTGAAATGGAACAGGTCAAACAGAAAAAACAGCCTGCTTCTTCTGTTCATGAAAGACCGACTACAAGACAAGAACAATATCATGATGAACAGACCTCAAAACAGTCTAATATTCAGACTTCATATAAGGAATCTCAACAAGCCAAACAAGAGCGTCCAGCAGTTAAGTCCGATTTTTCAAGTCCAAAAGTGGAACGCCAAGGCAATACCGTTCAAGAAAAAACCGTTCAAAAGCCAGCAACTTCAACCACTACAGCAGATAGAACTTCACAACGTCCAATCACAAAAGAACGTCCGTCTACTGTTCAAAGAGTACCACTACAAAATACAAGAAGTAGACCACCAATCAAAACCGCCACCATTAAGAAAGTCGGTAAGAAACCATGAAGTTGAAAACTTTAGTGATTGGTGGTTCTGGATTATTCTTGATGGTCTTCTCACTGCTTCTGTTTGTTGCCATTTTATTTTCAGATGAACAGGACAGCGGAATTTCCAATATTCATTATGGAGGTGTGAATGTTTCCGCAGAAGTGCTGGCTCATAAGCCTATGGTAGAAAAATATGCCAAAGAATATGGCGTTGAAGAATATGTCAACATACTTCTTGCGATTATACAGGTGGAATCGGGCGGTACTGCGGAAGATGTTATGCAGTCCTCGGAATCCCTCGGTCTTCCACCTAATTCATTGAGTACAGAAGAATCCATTAAGCAAGGTGTGAAGTATTTCAGTGAATTATTAGCCAGTAGCGAAAGGCTCAGTGTAGATTTAGAATCGGTTATCCAGTCCTACAATTATGGTGGTGGTTTCTTAGGGTATGTGGCTAATCGTGGAAATAAATATACCTTTGAACTGGCTCAAAGTTTCTCAAAAGAGTATTCAGGTGGCGAAAAAGTGTCTTACCCCAATCCCATAGCCATACCTATCAATGGGGGCTGGCGATACAACTATGGCAATATGTTTTATGTGCAACTGGTAACGCAGTATCTTGTCACAACAGAGTTTGATGATGATACGGTACAAGCCATCATGGACGAAGCACTGAAATATGAGGGCTGGCGATACGTTTACGGTGGAGCTTCCCCGACTACTTCTTTTGATTGTAGCGGACTGACACAATGGACGTATGGAAAAGCTGGAATTAACTTACCACGAACCGCACAACAGCAATATGATGTGACCCAGCATATCCCACTATCGGAAGCACAAGCTGGCGATTTGGTTTTCTTTCATTCTACCTATAACGCTGGCTCTTATATTACTCATGTTGGGATATACCTTGGCAATAACCGTATGTTTCATGCAGGCGACCCAATCGGTTATGCCGACTTAACAAGCCCCTACTGGCAACAGCATTTAGTGGGAGCAGGACGAATCAAACAATGAGAAAGGAAGATTTAATGATGAAATTTAGAAAAAATCAGAATAAAGAAAAACAGATACCAAAGGAAAAGAAACCTCGTGTCTATAAGGTCAATCCTCATAAAAAGGTTGTGATTGCCTTGTGGGTACTTTTAGGGCTTAGTTTCAGCTTTGCGATATTCAAGCACTTTACAGCTATAGATACTCATACTATTCACGAAACAACTATCATAGAAAAGGAATACGTTGATACTCATCATGTAGAAAATTTTGTAGAGAACTTTGCGAAAGTCTACTATTCATGGGAGCAATCCGATAAGTCCATTGATAATCGAATGGAAAGTCTAAAAGGCTATCTGACAGATGAACTTCAAGCTCTCAATGTTGATACAGTACGCAAAGATATTCCTGTATCGTCTTCTGTAAGAGGATTTCAGATATGGACGGTAGAGCCAACTGGCGACAATGAGTTTAATGTAACCTACAGTGTAGACCAGCTCATTACAGAGGGAGAAAATACAAAGACCGTCCACTCTGCTTATATAGTGAGTGTCTATGTAGATGGTTCTGGAAATATGGTACTGGTTAAGAATCCGACCATTACCAACATACCTAAGAAATCAAGTTATAAACCAAAAGCCATTGAAAGTGAGGGGACGGTTGATTCCATTACAACCAATGAAATCAATGAGTTTTTAACGACGTTCTTCAAGCTCTATCCTACAGCGACAGCCAGTGAACTTTCCTACTATGTGAATGACGGGATATTAAAACCAATCGGAAAAGAGTACATCTTTCAAGAACTGGTAAATCCTATTCACAATCGTAAGGATAATCAAGTCACGGTATCGCTGACAGTGGAGTATATCGACCAGCAGACCAAAGCAACGCAGGTATCTCAATTTGATTTGGTACTTGAAAAGAACGGGAGTAATTGGAAGATTGTAAAATAACAAATATTGGTACATGATTACAGATACTTTGTAATCATGTACTCTTTTTGATAAAAAATTGGAGATTCCTTTACAAATATGCTCTTACGTGCTATTATTTAAGTGACTATTTAAAAGGAGTTAATAAATATGCGGCAAGGTATTCTTAAATAAACTGTCAATTTGATAGCGGGAACAAATAATTAGATGTCCTTTTTTAGGAGGGCTTAGTTTTTTATGCCCTTTTGGGTTTTTGAATGGAGGAAAATCACATGAAAATTATTAATATTGGAGTTTTAGCTCATGTTGATGCAGGAAAAACTACCTTAACAGAAAGCTTATTATATAACAGTGGAGCGATTACAGAATTAGGAAGCGTGGACAAAGGTACAACGAGGACGGATAATACGCTTTTAGAACGTCAGAGAGGAATTACAATTCAGACAGGAATAACCTCTTTTCAGTGGGAAAATACGAAGGTGAACATCATAGACACGCCAGGACATATGGATTTCTTAGCAGAAGTATATCGTTCATTATCAGTTTTAGATGGGGCAATTCTACTGATTTCTGCAAAAGATGGCGTACAAGCACAAACTCGTATATTATTTCATGCACTTAGGAAAATGGGGATTCCCACAATCTTTTTTATCAATAAGATTGACCAAAATGGAATTGATTTATCAACGGTTTATCAGGATATTAAAGAGAAACTTTCTGCCGAAATTGTAATCAAACAGAAGGTAGAACTGTATCCTAATATGTGTGTGACGAACTTTACCGAATCTGAACAATGGGATACGGTAATAGAGGGAAACGATGACCTTTTAGAGAAATATATGTCCGGTAAATCATTAGAAGCATTGGAACTCGAACAAGAGGAAAGCATAAGATTTCAGAATTGTTCTCTGTTCCCTCTTTATCATGGAAGTGCAAAAAGTAATATAGGGATTGATAACCTTATAGAAGTTATTACTAATAAATTTTATTCATCAACACATCGAGGTCCGTCTGAACTTTGCGGAAATGTTTTCAAAATTGAATATACAAAAAAAAGACAACGTCTTGCATATATACGCCTTTATAGTGGAGTACTACATTTACGAGATTCGGTTAGAGTATCAGAAAAAGAAAAAATAAAAGTTACAGAAATGTATACTTCAATAAATGGTGAATTATGTAAGATTGATAGAGCTTATTCTGGAGAAATTGTTATTTTGCAAAATGAGTTTTTGAAGTTAAATAGTGTTCTTGGAGATACAAAACTATTGCCACAGAGAAAAAAGATTGAAAATCCGCACCCTCTACTACAAACAACTGTTGAACCGAGTAAACCTGAACAGAGAGAAATGTTGCTTGATGCCCTTTTGGAAATCTCAGATAGTGATCCGCTTCTACGATATTACGTGGATTCTACGACACATGAAATTATACTTTCTTTCTTAGGGAAAGTACAAATGGAAGTGATTAGTGCACTGTTGCAAGAAAAGTATCATGTGGAGATAGAACTAAAAGAGCCTACAGTCATTTATATGGAGAGACCGTTAAAAAATGCAGAATATACCATTCACATCGAAGTGCCGCCAAATCCTTTCTGGGCTTCCATTGGTTTATCTGTATCACCGCTTCCGTTGGGAAGTGGAATGCAGTATGAGAGCTCGGTTTCTCTTGGATACTTAAATCAATCATTTCAAAATGCAGTTATGGAAGGGATACGCTATGGCTGTGAACAAGGATTGTATGGTTGGAATGTGACGGACTGTAAAATCTGTTTTAAGTATGGCTTATACTATAGCCCTGTTAGTACCCCAGCAGATTTTCGGATGCTTGCTCCTATTGTATTGGAACAAGTCTTAAAAAAAGCTGGAACAGAATTGTTAGAGCCATATCTTAGTTTTAAAATTTATGCGCCACAGGAATATCTTTCACGAGCATACAACGATGCTCCTAAATATTGTGCGAACATCGTAGACACTCAATTGAAAAATAATGAGGTCATTCTTAGTGGAGAAATCCCTGCTCGGTGTATTCAAGAATATCGTAGTGATTTAACTTTCTTTACAAATGGACGTAGTGTTTGTTTAACAGAGTTAAAAGGGTACCATGTTACTACCGGTGAACCTGTTTGCCAGCCCCGTCGTCCAAATAGTCGGATAGATAAAGTACGATATATGTTCAATAAAATAACTTAGTGTATTTTATGTTGTTATATAAATATGGTTTCTTGTTAAATAAGATGAAATATTTTTTAATAAAGATTTGAATTAAAGTGTAAAGGAGGAGATAGTTATTATAAACTACAAGTGGATATTGTGTCCTGTATGTGGAAATAAAACACGATTAAAGATAAGGGAAGATACTGAATTAAAAAAATTCCCCCTCTATTGTCCGAAATGCAGACAAGAAAATTTAATTGAAATAAAGCAGTTCAAAGTAACTGTGATTACAGAGCCAGACGCAAAGACGCAGAGCCGATAAAATGAGATTAATACAATCTCATTTTATCGGCTCTTTCCGTTATGTATGGATTCTTTTAATTAGTCTTCGATGTTTCTTGCTTCGTTGATACCGCTGGCTAAAGATTCCATTAAGGATAGTTCTTTGTCTGTAAAGCTATCCATGTATTTCTCTATCTGTAATCGTCGGGTGCTTTTTACCAAGTTATTAGCAGGTAAGAAAAATTCATCAACGGAAACATGAAGTAACGATACAAGGTCATAAAGAACTTGTATGCTGGGGTGTTGCCCTTTATTTTCAATATTAGTTAAGTACCGTGGGTCAATTTCAATCAATGCTCCCACTTGTTCACGAGTTAAACCTCGTTTCAATCGAGCTTCTTTAATGGCTAAACCAAAGGCTCTAAAATCATATTTATCTTCTTTTTTACGCATAGTAGACCACCTCTATACATTTTATTGTTCCTACTGAATTAAAAACAGGTATAGAAAAACGTGTTATATGGTTTATAGGTTTATATTTAATAAAAAGCACTACTAAACGCCAATAAAAAAAACCGTTATATGGTAGTGCTATTTACGCTGTTAAAATATTGTATATTACTTCCAAATGGCGGTTTGTTGGAGGTCAACGTCGCCATGAAGTACATCATATACAATAAATTTCCTTACATTGGGTTCTTGTCAAAAAAAGTCGTCTATCTGCAATAGATAAGTACGTCCACCAATGTGGTTTTATAAATCATATAGATAGAATAACAGAAGCATGTAAACAGAGAAATAAATCTGTTTATATGCTTTTTTGGCTATTCAGAACTTTTTTACAAAGTTTATTTATCAGTAATGCAACAAATCCCCCTTTCACATTGGGACTAAGAGTGAAAGGAGATAAACGAGCAAGGCTCACTTCCTTTCCTAGACAGAAAGGGGGTGAGAAACATGAAACCATCTTCTTTTCAGACCACAATAGAAAATCAGTTTGACTATATCTGTAAACGTGCTATGGAAGACGAGCGAAAGAATTATATGCTTTATCTTTCAAGGATTGCAAAGCGTGAGGTGTCCTTTTCGGATGTTGGCGATTATCTTGTTAGCCAGTTTGCGACAACAGATAACTATTCAACTGACTTTCAGATTTTTACACTCAATGGGTTATCAGTAGGCGTTGAAAATGATTTGTTGAGTGAAGCATTACGTGAGTTGCCAGACAAGAAACGTGAAATTCTACTGCTGTTTTACTTTATGGACATGAGCGATTCAGAAATTGCAGACCTGTTGAAATTGAACCGTTCTACTGTCTATCGGCATAGAACCAGTGGACTAGCCTTAATTAAAAAGTTTATGGAGGAATTTGAAGAATGAAAACACAATATCCTATGATTCCCTTTCCTCTCATTGTAAAGGCAACAGATGGCGATACCGAAGCGATTAACCAGATTCTACATCATTACAGAGGGTACATAACGAAGCGTTCCCTACGACTTATGAAAGATGAATATGGCAATCAAAGTATGGTCGTTGATGAAGTCTTACGTGGAAGAATGGAAACCAGACTGATTACAAAGATTTTGTCATTTGAAATTAAGTAATATCCTCTCTCCTTTCGTGGAAGCGTGCTAAACCATTCCACGCTTCCCGAACAGGGAGGTTTGTTATTCCACCAAAGCATATTGAGCTTTCAATGTGTTTTGATAGGCTAACGAGCCATTGTTCTTTGAAAACTGAATAAAAGTAATCGAATACGTTTCGATAAGAAAAGAGCCAACGGAACTAACCGCCATGACCTATCTTATAAAGATAGCGAGCGATTCATGTTAGTGATCCGAGAAGCAATCTTTAGCAGGATTGCCTGCAACGACATTCTTATCGTGATAATGATACTCCCATACAGTCAATAGTCCGAGCGTGATAAAACCGTCGCAGGCAATGAGTATGGCTACATGAGAACCATGCAGGGGTGGAACTCCCGTGAGCTTTGCTAAAGCTGTTCGATTGCTGGTAAAACAACTTTTATGAAATCCAAATAAGTGATTTGGAAAGGAGGATTTTATGAAGCAGACTGACATTCCTATTTGGGAACGTTATACCCTAACCATTGAAGAAGCGTCAAAATATTTTCGTATTGGCGAAAACAAGCTACGACGCTTGGCAGAGGAAAATAAAAATGCAAATTGGCTGATTATGAATGGCAATCGTATTCAGATTAAACGAAAACAATTTGAAAAAATTATAGATACATTGGACGCAATCTAGCGTCGCCAAAGGGTCTTGTATATGATAAAATAGTATTAAGTCGTATCAAGGCTCTTTCCATAAAGGAAAGGAGCAAATGCCATGTCAGAAAAAAGACGTGACAATAAAGGTCGAATCTTAAAGACTGGAGAGAGCCAACGAAAAGACGGAAGATACTTATACAAATATATAGATTCATTTGGAGAACCGCAATTTGTTTACTCGTGGAAACTTGTGGCTACAGACCGAGTACCAGCAGGAAAGCGTGATTGTATCTCACTTAGAGAGAAAATCGCAGAGTTACAGAAAGACATTCATGATGGTATTGATGTTGTAGGAAAGAAAATGACACTCTGCCAGCTTTACGCAAAACAGAACGCTCAAAGACCAAAGGTTAGAAAAAACACTGAAACTGGACGCAAATATCTTATGGATATTTTGAAGAAAGACAAGTTAGGTGTAAGAAGTATTGACAGTATTAAGCCATCAGACGCTAAAGAATGGGCTATTAGAATGAGTGAAAATGGTTATGCTTATCAAACCATCAATAACTACAAACGTTCTTTAAAGGCTTCATTCTATATTGCTATACAAGATGATTGTGTTCGGAAGAATCCATTTGACTTTCAACTGAAAGCAGTTCTTGATGATGATACTGTCCCTAAGACCGTACTAACAGAAGAACAGGAAGAAAAACTGTTAGCCTTTGCAAAAGCTGATAAAACCTACAGCAAAAATTATGATGAAATTCTGATACTCTTAAAAACAGGTCTTCGTATTTCAGAGTTTGGTGGTTTGACACTTCCAGATTTAGATTTTGAGAATCGTCTTGTCAATATAGACCATCAGCTATTGAGAGATACTGAAATTGGGTACTACATTGAAACACCAAAGACCAAAAGTGGCGAACGTCAAGTTCCTATGGTTGAAGAAGCCTATCAAGCATTTAAGCGAGTGTTAGCGAATCGAAAGAATGATAAGCGTGTTGAGATTGATGGATATAGTGATTTCCTCTTTCTTAATAGAAAGAACTATCCAAAAGTGGCAAGTGATTACAACGGCATGATGAAAGGTCTTGTTAAGAAATACAATAAGTATAACGAGGATAAATTGCCACACATCACTCCACATAGTTTGCGACATACATTCTGTACCAACTATGCAAATGCAGGAATGAATCCAAAGGCATTACAGTACATTATGGGACATGCTAATATAGCCATGACGCTGAACTATTACGCACATGCAACATTCGATTCTGCAATGGCAGAAATGAAACGCTTGAATAAAGAGAAGCAACAGGAGCGTCTTGTTGCTTAGTAGTACAAATGAATTTACTACTTATTTACCACTTCTGACAGCTAAGACATGAGGAAATATGCAAAGAAACGTGAAGTATCTTCCTACAGTAAAAATACTCGAAAGCACATAGAATAAGGCTTTACGAGCATTTAAGAAAATATAAAAAGATAATTAGAAATTTATACTTTGTTTTTGTTTAAAATAAGCTCAAGATTTTTTTAGGGTCGTCAAATGGTCTTAAAAATGGTATAATGGAATGAATTTTGTAAAAGGAAGAGTGTCATGTCAGTAAAAGAAAAAATGCTTGAAATCTTAGAAGGGATTGATATCCGTTTTAAAGAACCCTTGCATAGCTATAGTTATACAAAAGTAGGTGGAGAGGCCGATTATTTGGTCTTTCCACGAAATCGTTTTGAGTTGGCTCGCGTTGTCAAATTTGCCAATCAAGAAAATATTCCTTGGATGGTCCTTGGAAATGCTAGCAACATCATCGTTCGTGATGGTGGGATTCGTGGATTTGTCATCTTGTGTGACAAGCTCAATAACGTTTCCGTTGATGGCTATACCATTGAAGCAGAAGCAGGGGCTAACTTGATTGAAACAACTCGCATTGCCCTCCGTCATAGTTTGACCGGCTTTGAGTTTGCTTGTGGCATTCCTGGAAGTGTTGGTGGTGCTGTCTTTATGAATGCAGGTGCCTATGGTGGTGAGATTGCCCACATCTTGCAGTCTTGTAAGGTCTTGACCAAGGATGGAGAAATCGAAACCCTGTCTGCTAAAGACTTGGCTTTTGGTTACCGTCATTCAGCCATTCAGGAGTCTGGTGCAGTTGTCTTGTCAGCTAAATTTGCCCTAGCCCCAGGAACCCATCAGGTTATCAAGCAGGAAATGGACCGTTTGACGCACCTACGCGAACTCAAGCAACCTTTGGAATATCCATCTTGTGGTTCGGTCTTTAAGCGTCCAGTAGGGCATTTTGCAGGTCAATTAATTTCAGAAGCTGGCTTGAAAGGCTATCGTATCGGTGGCGTAGAAGTGTCAGAAAAGCACGCAGGATTTATGATCAATGTTGCAGATGGAACGGCTAAAGACTACGAAGACTTGATTGAGTCTGTTATCGAAAAAGTCAAGGAACACTCAGGTATCACGCTTGAAAGAGAAGTCCGTATCTTAGGTGAAAGCAAGTAGGAAGCTTTAGCTAAAAAGCTGCTGCTATGTCATGGAAAGGGGGTGAAAGCCTATCGTTAGTGCAGAAGAATGTAGGCAGTTCAATCTCCTACACGAGGTAGTGGCGGCCTGACAGAGCCCTGATCTGTTAATCTATGAAAAAGAAGGAATAAATGACAATTGAAAAAACCAATTATTGAATTCAAAAACGTCTCAAAAGTTTTTGAAGACAGCAACACCAAGGTTCTCAAAGATATCAACTTTGAGTTGGAAGAAGGGAAATTTTATACCCTTTTAGGCGCATCTGGTTCAGGGAAATCAACCATCCTAAACATCATTGCAGGTTTACTGGATGCGACGACAGGAGATATCATGCTAGACGGTGTCCGCATCAATGATATCCCAACCAACAAGCGAGACGTCCATACGGTCTTCCAATCCTATGCCTTGTTTCCACATATGAATGTGTTTGAAAATGTTGCCTTTCCGCTCCGCTTGCGCAAGATTGACAAGAAAGAAATCGAGAAACGCGTAGCGGAAGTTCTCAAGATGGTTCAGTTGGAAGGGTATGAAAAACGTTCCATCCGCAAACTTTCTGGAGGACAACGTCAGCGTGTGGCAATTGCCCGTGCCATCATCAATCAACCCCGTGTGGTTTTGTTGGACGAGCCTCTGTCAGCGCTGGACTTGAAATTAAGAACAGACATGCAGTACGAATTGCGGGAACTGCAACAACGATTGGGCATTACCTTTGTCTTTGTTACTCACGATCAGGAAGAAGCTCTTGCCATGAGTGACTGGATTTTCGTCATGAATGATGGCGAGATTGTCCAGTCTGGAACACCTGTGGACATCTACGATGAGCCGATTAACCATTTTGTTGCGACCTTTATCGGTGAGTCAAATATCTTGCCAGGAACCATGATTGAGGACTACTTGGTTGAGTTTAACGGCAAACGCTTTGAAGCGGTTGATGGGGGGATGAAGCCAAATGAACCTGTTGAGGTCGTGATTCGTCCAGAGGACTTGCGCATTACCCTTCCTGAAGAAGGCAAGCTCCAAGTTAAGGTCGATACCCAGCTCTTCCGTGGAGTTCACTATGAAATTATCGCCTATGACGAACTTGGGAATGAATGGATGATCCACTCAACCCGTAAGGCCATTGTTGGTGAGGAAATCGGTCTGGACTTTGAACCAGAAGACATCCACATCATGCGTCTCAACGAAACCGAAGAAGAGTTCGATGCTCGTATCGAAGAATACGTGGAAATCGAAGAGCAAGAAGCAGGTCTGATCAATGCAATCGAGGAGGAAAGAGATGAAGAAAACAAGATCTAAACTCTTTGTAGTGCCCTACATGCTCTGGATTGCCCTCTTTGTCCTGGCACCCTTGGTCTTGATTTTCGGTCAATCCTTTTTCAACATCGAAGGCCAGTTCAGTTTAGAAAATTATAAGTCCTACTTTGCGTCACAAAACTTGACCTACCTAAAAATGAGCTTTAACTCTGTGCTTTATGCAGGAATTGTGACCTTTGTGACCTTGCTTATCAGCTATCCAACAGCCCTCTTTTTGACCCGTCTCAAGCACCGTCAACTCTGGCTTATGCTGATTATCCTGCCTACTTGGATCAATTTGCTCCTTAAAGCCTATGCTTTTATCGGGATTTTTGGTCAGAATGGCTCTATTAACCAATTCTTGGAATTCATCGGAATCGGCTCACAACAGTTGCTCTTTACCGATTTCTCCTTTATCTTTGTCGCAAGTTACATCGAGCTTCCCTTTATGATTTTGCCCATTTTCAATGTCCTGGACGATATGGACAACAATCTCATCAATGCCAGCTATGACCTCGGTGCGACCAAGTGGGAGACTTTCCGTCATGTCATCTTTCCTCTGTCTATGAATGGAGTGCGAAGTGGAGTTCAGTCGGTCTTTATTCCAAGCTTGAGTCTCTTCATGCTGACCCGTTTGATTGGTGGGAACCGAGTTATCACTCTTGGTACAGCCATAGAGCAGAACTTCCTAACCAATGACAACTACGGTATGGGTTCAACCATCGGTGTGATTCTCATCCTGACCATGTTCATCACTATGTGGGTGACTAAGGAAAGGAGAGAACGATGAAAAAATTTGCCAACCTTTATCTGGGACTGGTCTTTCTTGTCCTCTACCTGCCGATTTTTTACTTGATTGGCTACGCCTTTAACGCAGGCAATGACATGAATAGCTTTACAGGCTTTAGCTTGAGTCATTTTAAAACTATGTTTAGTGATGGTCGCCTTATGTTAATTGTGACTCAGACCTTTTTCTTGGCCTTTCTGTCAGCCTTGATAGCGACCATTATCGGGACTTTTGGAGCTATTTATATCTACCAGTCTCGTAAGAAATATCAAGAAGCCTTTCTATCACTCAATAATATCCTCATGGTTGCGCCTGATGTTATGATTGGTGCCAGCTTCTTGATTCTCTTTACCCAACTCAAGTTTTCACTTGGCTTTTTGACCGTTCTATCTAGTCACGTGGCTTTCTCCATTCCTATCGTGGTCTTGATGGTCTTGCCTCGTCTCAAGGAAATGAACGGCGACATGATTCATGCGGCCTATGACCTTGGTGCCAGTCAATTTCAGATGTTCAAGGAAATTATGCTTCCTTACCTGACTCCGTCTATCATTGCAGGTTATTTCATGGCCTTCACCTATTCGCTAGATGACTTTGCTGTGACCTTCTTTGTAACGGGAAATGGCTTTTCAACCCTATCAGTCGAGATTTACTCTCGTGCTCGCAAGGGGATTTCGCTAGAAATCAATGCCCTGTCTGCCCTTGTCTTTCTCTTTAGTATTATCCTAGTGGTTGGATATTACTTTATCTCACGTGAGAAGGAGGAGAAAGCATGAAAAAACTCTATTCATTTTTAGCAGGAATTGTAGCCATTATCCTGGTCTTGTGGGGAATTGCGACTCATCTCGATAGTAAAATCAATAGCCGAGATAGTCAAAAACTGGTCATCTACAACTGGGGGGACTATATCGATCCTGAACTCTTGGAGCAATTCACAGAAGAAACAGGAATTCAAGTTCAGTACGAGACTTTTGACTCCAACGAAGCCATGTATACCAAGATCAAGCAGGGTGGAACGACCTACGACATTGCCATCCCTAGTGAATATATGATCAATAAGATGAAGGACGAAGACCTCTTGCTACCGCTTGACTATTCAAAACTTGAAGGTCTTGAAAATATCGGACCAGAGTTTCTCAACCAGTCCTTTGACCCAGGCAATAAATTCTCCATCCCTTACTTCTGGGGAACATTAGGAATTGTCTACAATGAAACCATGGTAGATGAAGCGCCTGAGCATTGGGATGACCTCTGGAAGCCAGAGTATAAGAACTCTATCATGCTTTTTGACGGTGCGCGTGAGGTATTGGGACTAGGGCTTAACTCGCTTGGCTACAGCCTCAACTCCAAGGATTCCCAGCAGTTGGAAGAGACAGTAGATAAGCTCTACAAGCTGACTCCAAATATCAAGGCTATTGTGGCGGATGAGATGAAGGGCTACATGATTCAGAACAACGCTGCTATCGGTGTGACCTTTTCAGGGGAAGCCAGCCAAATGCTGGAAAAAAACGAAAATCTACGCTATGTGGTACCGACTGAGGCCAGCAACCTTTGGTTTGACAATATGGTCATTCCCAAAACCGTCAAAAACCAAGATGCCGCCTATGCCTTTATCAACTTTATGTTGAAACCTGAAAATGCACTCAAAAATGCAGAGTATGTCGGCTATTCAACACCAAACCTACCAGCTAAGGAATTACTCCCAGAGGAGAAAAAAGAAGACAAGGCATTCTATCCAGATGCTGAAACCATGAAACACCTAGAAGTTTATGAGAAATTTGACCATAAATGGACAGGAAAATATAGCGACCTCTTCCTACAGTTTAAAATGTATCGGAAGTAGGAGTTAGCAGTCACGAAACGAATCAGTCAAGCTGGTTCGTTTTTTAGAAAAAATAGAAATTATGGTATAATAGTTTTAGGCAGAGAGTTATTAGTATTGTTTATAGCATCTCTGAAACTTTAATTCTAAAGGAGTTCAAAATGAGCCAGACTACGCAAATGCATATATATATATATAACCTAATAAAAAAAATGCAAAAAATATAGATTGAAACCTACTGAAAATTCAGTAGGCTTTTTGCGTTTCTTGGAGGTATCTAATGGCTAAAAAGTTATTAAATATCACTGAGATTGAGGATAGAACTAAGGTTTTAGTAGAGAATCTTAATAAATCGACATTCATTATTGAATTTGTTTCATTGTTTGACATTACTAAAACGACCATAACAAGAGCAAGTAAAGTGGCATCTGATGATTTTATAATAAAAAACAAATTGTATTTTCGTAAAGTTGAAAATCAGCCATTCCTTGCTCTGACTGAGATTGATAAAGAGTTGGAGGATCAGGTTCGTAAATCTCGATTTATTATTACAACAGATTTTCAAGAATTATATGCAAAGGATACACAGACAGGGCTAACTCTAGCAATTTCTTTTAATGATTTACCAGCCCATTGTGATTTCTTCTTACCTTGGAATGGTATTGAAAAGATTGATTATGATAAGGAAAATCCTGCTGATGTAAAAGCGGCAGAGCGTTTCACCAAACTTTATGATGAACTAATTTCTATCAATCCTGAACTAGCAATCACTGAAACTGATGGTAAATCATTTAATCTATTTTTGATTCGTGTTCTTTTTCTACTATTTGCAGAAGATACAAATATCATCTCCAAGGGAGCTTTCACAAATGTTATTAAGATGAGGACATCCGAAGATGCTTCTGACTTGAATGAGTGTGTTAGAAAACTATTTACTGTTTTAGATATGCCTGAATTTAGTCGTCAAGATTTGGAGTCTTGGTTATCAGATTTTCCCTATGTAAATGGTAAGCTTTTTTCAGAGCCACATCATGACCTTATTTTCAATAAAAGAACTCGTCAATTACTCATTGAAGCAGGAGAATTGCTAAACTGGAATGAAATCAATCCAGATATTTTGGGCTCAATGATTCAAACCGTGGCAAATGCAGAAGCGAGATCAACATCGGGTATGCACTATACTAGCGTGCCCAATATTATGAAGGTCATCAAACCACTATTTTTAGATAATTTACGAGCAGCATTTACGGAATTAGAAGAACGAGCTGATTACTATATAGGAGGTGGTGACTTTAGTGAGGAACATCGTCGCAAGGAATTACGACAAATCTTACCCAAGTTAGAAGAGTTACTCACTCGTATGGCCTCTATCAAGTTTTTAGATCCTGCTTGTGGTTCTGGAAATTTCCTCATCATTACCTATAAAGAACTTCGTCGTTTAGAGATTAATATCTTAGTCAAACAGCGTGAAATTCGTGACTCCTTGAATGAAAAAGCTGTTTATCAAGGAGAATTGATTGCTGATGCATCTAAGATTTCTCTATCCCAGTTTTCAGGAATTGAATTGGATGATTTCGCTCATGAAGTAGCAAGGCTATCCTTGTATATAGCAGAACACCAGATGAATGTGGAAATGGAAGAAGCTCTTGCTGATGTCCATCCAAGACTATTACCTTTAAGAGAAGCTGGAAATATCGTCTGTGGGAATGCTCTAAGAATTGACTGGGAAACTGTGTTGAATGCTAAGGAAGATGACGAAGTTTATATATTTGGAAATCCGCCGTATATAGGCTCTAAAAAAATGACCTTGGAACAAAAGAAGGAACTAGAAAATGTGATTTGTTCAGAAATTTCTTCTAAAAAATTAGATTATATTTCGGGATGGTTTTATAAGGCAACTCACCTTATTTATGGTAAAAATGCTCAATATGCTTTTGTAACAACAAATTCAATAAATCAAGGTGAACAAGTTTCAATTTTGTGGAATGTTCTTCTACGATATGGTCAAATTTCCTTTGCGTATCAATCTTTTAAATGGAACAATAGTGCGGCCCATAATGCAGGGGTCACAGTTACGATTATTGGATTTTCAAATAAAAATGATAAGAAAAGAATCATATATAGTGATAAGGGAGAAAGTTATGGAAAGAATATAAATCCCTACCTGACTTTTGCAGATGATATTATTGTATCTAATCACAATGATACAGAGAAGTTAAATAATTTTCCAAAAATAGTCTTTGGGAATATACCAAGAAGTAAATATCTAATACTGACAAATGATGATAAAAATAAATTAGTTCAAAGATATCCTGAAACTGAAGTGTATTTTAAAAAGTATATTGGAGCAGATGAGTATATCAATGGAAATTTTAGATATACTACTTGGATTGATCAAGATGAATATACTAAATTAGATAAGATCCAGGAATTCCATCAATTATTTGAAAATGTAAGGCAAGAACGCCTGAATTCTAAGGCTGCTGGAACAAGAGAAACTGCATCTACGCCATGGAAATTTGTACAACGAGGTGAATGGGACGAAGCATATGAAAAAGGCGATATAGAAGGTTGTCAAGCTATTGTTGTTCCGTGTACCTCATCAGAATTTAGAGATTATGTACCTATGGGATTTGTAGGAGATGATACGGTCATATCTAATTCTGCCATGGTTATTTACAATGCTCCTATCTGGCTTCTTGGTATCTTAGAATCCAAAATGCATATGGTTTGGCTTCGTTCAATTGGTGGTAAATTAAAGACAGATTATCGTTATTCAGCTGGACTGGTTTATAATACATTCCCAATTCCAGAACTTTCGGAATCTCGGAAAAGTATGCTTGAGGATGCTGTTTTTGAAATGCTGGATGTTCGAGAAGAAGAAGGTGGAACCTTGGCTGAATTGTACGGTGGAGCCAATAAGCCGATGAACGAACGTCTTCGCCAAGCACATGAAAAAATTGATGGTATCGTAGAACGTGCCTACCAGCAAAAAACTTTTGAATCAGATGAAGAAAGGCTCAGTGTCTTATTGAATCTGTACAAAGAAATGACAGAAAAGGAAGCGAAATGACCTCAAATATATTTGAAATCAATTACAATGGTACAGGTGCTAGTCAATCAAATAATGCACTTGGAATGCGTGAAATGCAGGCGCGTGTATATGCTAAGAGAACTTCTCAACACTTACTGATTAAGGCGCCTCCTGCCTCTGGGAAGTCGAGAGCTCTGATGTTTATTGCTCTTGATAAACTACATGCTCAAGGTCTGAAAAAAGCTATCATAGCTGTTCCAGAAAGATCTATCGGAAAATCCTTTCGTTCAACAAAATTGACAGATTATGGTTTTTACTGGGATTGGGAAGTTCTTCCCAAAAATAATTTGACTGAACAAGGAACCAGCAAAAGTAAGGTAAAACAGTTTGTAGACTTTATGAATTCAGAGTCACCTGACGATAAAGTTTTAATCTGTACGCATGCCACCTTGCGTTTTGCCTTTGAACAGCTGGCTGATAGTGATTTTAATGATGTTCTTTTAGCTATCGATGAATTTCATCATGTATCTCAAGATGATAATTCAGTTTTAGGGAATGCCTTGAGAAACATATTAGCTAATTCAACAGCCCATGTAGTGGCTATGACAGGGTCTTATTTCCGTGGAGATTCTGTACCTATTTTGGCACCTGAAGATGAGCAAAAATTCGACAAGGTATCCTATACTTATTATGAACAGTTGGAGGGGTACAAATATCTGAAAAGTTTTGCCATGGGTTATAACTTTTATCGTGGTCGTTACACGGATGCTTTGCACGAAGTACTGGACACAAGCAAGAAAACCATTATTCATATTCCCAATGTAAACTCGGGTGAGTCAACTAAGGATAAGTATGATGAAGTTGACCGAATTTTAGACGAACTGGGGCAAGCTGTTCCAGATCCTAAGACTGGATTATGGTTGGTTACTGAGGAAACAGGTCGTGTATTGAAGGTTGCTGACCTTGTCACGGAAGAAGGGCGTGAAAAAGTACAGGATTATCTAAACAAGATGACCAATTTAGATGATCTCGATATCATTATCGCACTTGGTATGGCTAAAGAAGGTTTTGACTGGCCTTATGCTGAGTATGCTTTGACGATTGGCTATCGTCAGTCGCTAACAGAAATTGTTCAGATTATAGGTCGAGTAACACGAGATAGTTCCAATAAATCGCATGCTCAATTTACCAATCTTATTTCCCAACCAGATGCTCAAGATGATGAAGTTTTCTTTGCTGTGAATAATGTTATGAAGGCTATTACAGCTAGCCTATTGATGGAGTCTGTTTTAGCACCAAATTTCAAGTTCAAACGAAAAGATCGAGAAGACCAGAAATCTTCTGGTGCCGAAATGTTTGTGAAAGGCTTAAAAGAGCCGACTACTCAAAGAACAAAAGATATCATAGAAAATGACATGAATGACTTACGTGCTAGTATCTTACAAGAACCGCGTATCCAAACTGCAATTGCTGCGGGAACGGATGCAGAAGTCATTAATAAGCAAATGATTCCAGCTATCATTAAACAAATCTATCCTGACTTAAGTGGGGCTGAAGTTGAAGAAGTTCGTCAACAGTTTATTAGTCAATCGGTAGTTCAATCAGCTGAACGGAAAGAGGGAGTAGGGCAAACAGACTTTCTAAAAATGGCAGATAAATTTGTGAATATTGATGAGTTATCCATTGATTTGATTAATCAGATTAATCCTTTCCAGAGAGCTTACGAAGTTATATCACGTGAAATTGATGCTCCGACTTTGCGTCTAATACAAGATTATATGGATGGTCAGAAGATGGAGTTTTCTGAAGAAGAACTGTTAATTCTTTATCCTCAAATTAAGCAGTTTTTAAATGAAAATGGTCGTCATCCAGATAAATCAAGTCATGATAAGTACGAACAGAGACTTGCTTATGCTTTGTTACAGTTGTCTCAGATGAAGCTGAAGATGGAGAGCGGTAATGACTGATTTTAAAAACTTAAATGACATATTTAACGATTCTGATTTTGAACATTTAATAGCCCTTTTAAAACCTAAGAAAAAAATAGTTACAGATCATGAAGTAGAGAAATTTTTAGAAATTATAGATTGGGTGAGAGAGAATAATGGGCAAGAGCCACAAAAGTCTAGAAATATTAAAGAACGCAGTTTATTTTCTCGATTGAATGGTATTAGAAAATCTCCTGATAGCATCCGAAAGTTAGAACCTTATGATGAATTTGGACTATTAAAAATAGATATAGTTGAGTCCGAGACCCCTATTTCAAGTCCTGCTAGTTTAACAGATATTTTATCAGATGAATTGTTTGAGTCAGTAAATAGTGCTGAAAAATCTTTATTTGATGTCTCACGTTATAAACGAACGATTCAAGCGCGTGATAAAACACGAACACGTAAACGGATGGGAAACTTTGAAAATTATCAAGGATTATTTACTCGTGTTCATGATGAAATTAGTGAAGGTCGTCGTCAAGTCAGAAAGCCTGATGTGATAAAAGAAAAAGAAATTAAACCTGGTATGTTCTATGTGGATAATGGAGTAATGGTTTATGTTGTTTCTAAAGGAGAAGACTTCACTGACAAGAATGGCTATACAAACGCTGAACTTCATCTCGTATATGAAAATGGTACAGAAAATAAGAAGGCCTTACTCCGTTCTTTTGTCTCAAATTTACACGATAGAACCCGACATGGACGAATGGTAACCGAATTGATAGATGATGTGATGATTGGCATTAGTCCGGGTGAACGAATTACAACTGGATATATCTATGTGGTGAAATCCTTGAGTAGCAATCCTCAAATTGCCAACATTAGTAATCTCTATAAAATCGGTTTTACAGAGGATCAAATTACCAAACGGTTAGCAAATGCAGAAAGAGAAGGAACCTATCTTTATGCTCCTGTCCGTTTAGTAGCTAGTTTTGAGGTTCAGAATTTTAGCGCTCTAAAATTAGAAACGACTCTTCATCATTATTTTGCAGACAAACAGTTAGACATAGAATTAATAGCACCAAATGGAGAGAGCTTTGTTCCTAAAGAATGGTTTTTAGTATCGCTAGATGAAATCCAAGAAGTGATTGAAAAAATTGGATTTGAAATTAGATTCAAATAAAGAAAGACACTATTTATAAGATTATTTAATATTTAGAGAACACAAAAGAAGAAAGTAGAGAAAAGAAAATGAAGTTATTAAAGGGTTTGGGCTTTGCCTTGGTATTGTTTTACATGGTTATCTTTATAGGTGTAAATTTTGTCACTGTTGGGGTTGATAATGATAAAAAAGAGGAAACAGTCAAAGAAACACAACGATATGAGATGTTAGACTATGAGGCTGAATTGGAAGACGCTGAGATTTTAGGCAAGTTCTGGAATAAAAAAGGTTATTACGTTGTGGTATATGATAAGGCTACAAAAGCCCCAGAATTGTTCAAGGTGGAGTTTTCTGAGTGGAAGCGTCTGGGTATAGGTGAAACCTATTAAACAGTGTTAGAAGGCAAAATATCTTCTCTCCTACCACACTACTATTGGTTAGAATCATTTCCAGTTGACGCCAGCTTAAAAAAACGTTATAATAAGAAAGTTGAGAATTGATTTTCTCTTGTCTTAGTCCAGAGAAATGGCGGTGCTGCGAGCCATCTAAGCTAGGAAGTCATGCTACTCAATTTAACAATTGCATAAGAACAAGAGAATGACAAGTTCATTGAATGAAGGTGGTACCGCGGTTTTTCGCCCTTCGTGATATGAGCTTGTCTTTTGATTTTTGGAGGTGTTGATGAAAACATTTCTTGTCAAACAAAAGTTTCGCCTTGGAGGCGAACGCTTCGCTATCAAGGATGACAGGGGAGAAATCGCCTATCAGATAGAGGGATCATTTTTTAAGATTCCCAAAACTTTTACCATCTATGATGCTAATGGTGAACAAGTCAGTCAGATTAGTAAAGAAATCTTGACCTTGCTTCCTCGTTTTGGGATTCAGCTTCGGGATGGCTCGAGTTTTGTCATTCGCAAGAAGTTGACCTTCTGGCGAGATAAGTATGAGTTTGATAATCTAGGTCTTCGTATCGAGGGCAATATCTGGGATTTGAATTTCAAATTGCTGGATGATCGCGATCAGCTGATTGCGGAAATTAAGAAGGAACTCTTCCATTTGACCTCTACCTATACCTTAACGGTTCTGGAGGACGCTTACGCAGATCTAGTCATTTCCCTCTGTGTCGCGATTGACTATGTGGAAATGCTAGAAAGCCAATCACATTAAACAAGTAAATAAGGAGACGATATGAAACAACTATCTAGTGCACAAGTACGCCAAATGTGGCTTGACTTCTGGGCGACCAAAGGTCACTCAGTAGAACCATCAGTGAGCTTGGTTCCTGTAAATGACCCAACTCTTTTGTGGATCAACTCTGGGGTAGCAACCCTTAAGAAATACTTTGACGGGACCATTATTCCTGAAAATCCACGTATTACCAATGCTCAAAAGGCTATCCGTACCAACGACATCGAGAACGTAGGGAAGACTGCACGTCACCATACCATGTTTGAAATGTTGGGGAACTTCTCTATTGGAGATTACTTCCGTGACGAAGCTATCACTTGGGCTTATGAGCTTTTGACAAGCCCTGAATGGTTTGATTTCCCTGCTGAAAAACTTTACATGACTTACTATCCAGATGATAAAGATTCTTACAACCGCTGGATTGAAGTGGGAGTGGACCCAAGTCACTTGATTCCGATCGAGGACAACTTCTGGGAAATCGGTGCGGGACCTTCTGGACCTGATACAGAGATTTTCTTTGACCGTGGAGAAGCCTTTGACCCAGAAAATATCGGTCTTCGTTTACTTGCAGAAGATATTGAAAACGACCGTTACATCGAAATCTGGAACATCGTTTTGTCACAATTTAACGCAGACCCTGCTGTTCCTCGTAGCGAGTACAAGGAATTGCCACACAAGAACATTGATACGGGCGCTGGTTTGGAGCGTTTGGTGGCGGTTATCCAAGGGGCTAAGACAAACTTTGAAACAGACCTCTTCATGCCAATCATTCGTGAAGTCGAGAAATTGTCTGGTAAGGTTTATGACCAAGATGGCGACAACATGAGCTTCAAGGTCATCGCTGACCACATCCGTTCACTTTCATTTGCCATCGGTGATGGTGCCCTTCCAGGAAATGAAGGTCGTGGTTATGTCCTTCGTCGTCTTCTTCGTCGTGCTTCTATGCATGGTCAAAAATTGGGTATCAACGAGCCTTTCCTTTACAAACTCGTTCCAACTGTTGGAAAAATCATGGAAAGCTACTACCCAGAAGTGCTTGAGAAACGTGACTTTATTGAGAAAATCGTTAAGAGCGAAGAAGAATCATTTGCCCGTACCCTTCACTCAGGTCAACACTTTGCCCAAGGCATTGTAGCAGACTTGAAAGAAAAAGGTCAATCTGTTATCGCTGGTTCAGATGTCTTCAAACTCTATGATACTTATGGGTTCCCAGTTGAATTGACTGAAGAAATCGCTGAAGAAGCTGGTATGACTGTAGACCGTGAAGGTTTTGAAGCAGCCATGAAAGAACAGCAAGAACGCGCGCGTGCGTCAGCTGTCAAGGGTGGCTCAATGGGTATGCAAAATGAAACTCTTCAAAACATCACTGTAGAAAGTGTCTTCAACTACAATGCTAGCCAATTGTCTTCTAAATTGGTAGCTATCGTGGCGGACAATGCAGAAGTAGAAGCTGTTTCAGAAGGAACTGCCTCTCTTATCTTTGCGGAAACGTCATTTTATGCTGAAATGGGTGGACAGGTAGCTGACCACGGACAAATCTTGGATGAGTCAGGTAAGGTTGTGGCTACTGTGACCAATGTTCAAAAAGCACCAAACGGACAAGCTCTTCACACTGTTGAAGTCCTTGCACCGCTTGCCTTGAACCAAGAATATACTTTAGCAATTGATACAAATCGTCGTCACCGTGTTATGAAAAACCACACTGCTACTCACTTGCTTCACGCTGCCCTTCACAATATCCTTGGAAACCACGCAACACAGGCAGGATCTCTTAACGAAGTTGAATTCCTTCGCTTTGACTTTACCCACTTCCAAGCAGTGACTGCTGAAGAATTGCGTGCGATTGAACAGCAAGTTAACGAGAAAATTTGGGAAGCACTTGAAGTGAAGACAGTTGAAACGGATGTTGACACTGCTAAAGAAATGGGAGCTATGGCCCTCTTTGGTGAGAAATACGGCAAGGAAGTTCGTGTCGTGACTATCGGTGACTACTCTATTGAACTTTGTGGTGGTACTCATGTTGGCAACACTTCTGAGATTGGTCTCTTCAAAATTGTCAAAGAAGAAGGAATCGGTTCAGGAACTCGCCGTATCTTGGCAGTGACTGGTAAGGAAGCCTTTGAAGCCTATCGTGAACAAGAGGATGCTCTTAAAGCTGTCGCAGCAACCTTGAAAGCACCTCAAGTCAAGGAAGTACCTCACAAGGTAGAAGGACTTCAAGAACAACTTCGTCAACTTCAAAAAGAAAATGCTGAGTTGAAAGAAAAAGCCGCAGCTGCAGCCGCAGGCGATATCTTCAAAGATGTTAAGGAAGTCAACGGTCATTGTTACATTGCTAGTCAAGTGTCTGTATCCGATGCCGGTGCCCTTCGTACTTTTGCAGATAACTGGAAACAAAAAGACTACTCTGATCTTCTTGTCCTAGTTGCCGCTATCGGTGACAAAGTCAATGTCCTTGTAGCCAGCAAGACAAAAGACCTTCATGCAGGAAACCTTGTCAAAGAATTAGCACCAATCGTCGATGGACGTGGTGGTGGTAAATCAGACATGGCCATGGCAGGAGGAAGCAACCAAGCTAAAATCCAAGAATTGTTGGATGCAGTAGCAGGTAAATTGTAATCAAGTAAAGATCTATCCATTTGGGTAGGTCTTTTTGTGAATGCAAAAAAGCCAAATCCGATTGGATCTGGCTGGATTATTATGAGTTATTAGATTGTATTGGTTGCCCAGACACTTACGGATCTAGCTGAGACTGGGAATTGTCCATAACCTTCCTCATCGATTGTAACTTGATCTTGGTGGTTTCCAAGTAAATCTACGAAAGTTTGGTTAGCCCATTCTTGGCCGATAAACATTGACTTGCTGTTTTCTTGGTCATTTGAGATCAAGACTGCGATTGGGGATTGATTTTCAGCACCTGAACGTACCCAACCGATACAGTTAGCATCATCAAAGTAGTCTGTTTGCTCTCCATAGGCCAAATCTTTTCGGATGGTTAGGAGGCGGTCAAGGACTTCTTTGAAATCTTCTTGAGCATACTGCCCTGAAATCCCATAGTAGTCTCCGTAAAAGACACATGGAAGGCCATTTTGACGTAACAGAATGAGGGCATAGGCTGCTGGTTTGAACCATTCTTCAACGGTAGACTCAAGAGCCTGACCTCGTTGGGTATCGTGGTTGTCGACAAAAGTCACAGCCTTGTCAGGTTTGAGTTCAACCAAGCTATCTGTGAAAATGCTACGAAGATCGTAGTTGGAACCTGCTCGACTAGCATCAAAGAGATTCTGGTGGAGACGAACATCGACAAGATCGAATCGTTCTTCCGTTTTTTCAAGATAGTCTAGGTTGGCTTCCTTGTCTGGGTTCCAAAATTCACCAAAAACATAGAAATCCTCACCGTATTTTTCCTTCATATCACGGATGAAATTGCTCATAAAGAAAGAGTCAATGTGTTTAACGGCATCCAAGCGGAAACCAGCTACACCAGTCGTTTCCATGAACCAATCAGCCCAGTCATAGATATTTTGGATGACTTCAGGATGCTTAAAGTCTAGATCAGCATACATGAGGTAGTCGTAGTTTCCGTTTTCATTATCAACCAATTCCTCGTTGGCCCAGCCCTTATTATCCCCTTGGATGAGATAAATCCCAGACTTACGACGTTTGGCATCGTAGTCTGTACCTGTGAAGTGGTACCAGTGCCAGTGGAAGTCATTGTAGGTATCTTGGCGACCATCGAAGGTAAAACTAGTCCAGCCATTGATGGTGAAGGGTTCTCCAAGTTCAACTGTACGGTCTACAGGATCCACTTCGATGACCTGAAAGGCTTCCCTGTGATCGGCAGCAGCCTTGTGGTTGAGAACCACATCAGCCATAGGTTGAATTCCCTGTGCTTTTAGAGTTTGAATGGCTTGAAGATAGTCTTCTTTGAAACCATACTTGGTGCGGACAGTCCCTTTTTGGTTAAACTCTCCTAGGTCGAATAAGTCATAGACACCATAACCTACATCTTTTTCATTGGTAGCCTTGAAAGCTGGTGGCATCCAGACATGACTGATACCGAGATCAGCTAGGTGTGGAGCATCTTCAGCCAGACGTGTCCAGTGCTGACCGTCGTGGGGCAGATACCATTCAAAGTATTGCATGAGTGTTTGATTTTGCATGATGTTTCCTCTTACTTGTCAATCTTGTTCTTTATTCTATCATAAAGTATCTCTTGGCGCAAACGTTTGCGTAAGAATAGAAGGAAACTATTGTATCTACTTAAAATAAAGTGTTGATTTTTTTGTATCAAAGTGCTAGTATAATAGTATGTGATATAGATAAAGATAGGAGTCATCCCATGATTGAATTTCAAAATGTTAGTAAGTTGTATGGTGATAAAGAGGCTTTGAGCAATCTCAATTTGCAGATTGAAAATGGGGAGATTATGGGCTTGATTGGCCATAATGGGGCTGGAAAATCGACCACTATAAAATCCCTAGTCAGTATCATTTCACCCAGCAGTGGTCGTATTTTGGTAGACGGTCAGGAGTTATCGGAAAATCGCTTGGCTATTAAACGAAAGATTGGCTACGTAGCAGACTCGCCTGACTTATTTTTACGTTTAACGGCCAATGAATTTTGGGAATTGATTGCTTCATCCTATGATCTGACTAGCTCTGACTTGGAGGCTAGTCTAGCTAGGCTATTGAACGTTTTTGATTTTGCTGAAAATCGTTATCAGGTTATTGAAACCCTTTCTCACGGAATGCGTCAAAAAGTCTTTGTCATTGGGGCACTCTTGTCTGATCCCGATATTTGGGTTTTGGACGAACCCTTGACTGGTTTGGATCCCCAGGCTGCCTTTGATTTGAAGCAAATGATGAAGGAACATGTACAAAAAGGCAAGACGGTCTTGTTTTCAACTCATGTCCTAGAGGTAGCTGAGCAAGTCTGTGATCGGATTGCCATTTTGAAAAAGGGACATTTGATTTATTGTGGTAGCGTAGAGGACTTGAGAAAAGACCATCCAGACCAGTCTTTAGAAAGTATCTATCTTAGCCTTGCTGGTAGAAAAGAGGAGGTTTCAGATGCGTCTCAAGGTCATTAAAAAATTAGTTGATATCAATATCCTCTATTCATCTCAAGAAGCTAATCTGGCTAACCTACGAAAGAAGCAGGCTAAGAATCCTGGGAAAAAAGTAAATGTTTCCGCTAGAGTCCTAAGTTCTTACATTTTTTTCAGTCTCTTGATGCTCATCTTTTTTAGTACTATAGCCATTCATTTTCCTTTTGAGGAAATGCCTGTTTATTTTAGTTTCATGGTTGCTATTTTACTAGTGGTTGCCTTTTCAACTTCTTTAACTGCCTTTTACAATGTCTTTTATGAGAGTAAGGACTTGGCATCTTATAGGCCCTATGCCTTTAAAGAATCAGAGATTATAATCGCTAAAGGACTGTCTGTTCTCTTGCCAGCTCTAACTGGAATTTTACCAATCCCAGCTTATTTTCTAGCCCTCTATATTAGGCTAGCACCTTCTCTTTGGCTGGGCTTGCCTTTGATGCTACTGTCCTTGGCCTTATTATTTGTCTCTGTTACTTTAGTGATGGTAGTGGCAGTACATTTCTTGGCTCAGACTAGGGTCTTCAGAAAGTATCAGTCTATTTTTTCGAATGTGATGATTGGGATAGGAGTTCTCATACCTTTAATATATGTCTTCTTTCTACAGTCGACTTCTGGACGTATTGTTGACAAAGTTAGAGACATTCCATTTCTCCTTTATCCTATTCATCTCTTTTACAAAATAGCAGTGGAGCCTTTTTCGACAGAAGCCATCCTGGGTCTGCTCGCTTGGATAGGACTAACTGTCTTCTTGCTTTACTTGAGCAAAAAGAAGGTTTTTCCTCGTTTTTATGACGTGATTCTGCTTAACAGTGAGGAGAAGGTCAAGAAAGAACGTCGCAGTAAGGAGAGAATTTCAACTACTAAAAAGGGATTTTTCCGTATGGTTTTACGCTACCACCTCACCCTCTTGGGACAGGGGACTGGCGTGATTACAGTGCTTTTTACAAGTGCTTTCCTTCCTTATCTCATGATGATCGGTCTGATTTCCAAAATCCGAGATTCTCAGATAGTTCCAGACATTCATCCTCCATACTGGTTACCTTTGTTTTTTGTAGGAGTGTTTATAGCAGTTGTCAATAACAATATCACCAGCCTGCATTCAATTGCCTTGTCCTTGGAGAGGGAAAATGTTGATTTTCTTAAGAGTTTACCCTTTGACTTTGCTCGTTATGTGAAAGTGAAATTTTGGATTATATTTGCTGTCCAGTCCTTTTTACCAGTTCTGACTTTACTTGGCCTTTCTCTATATCTAGGCTTGCCCATTCTTTCGATGATTTACCTCCTTGTGGCATGGATCCTTGCCAGTGTCATCCTTTCTTGCCACAATTACTTTAAGGACGTGAAAAATCTGTCAACCAATTGGAGTAGCATTACGGACCTGGTAAACCGTTCAAATCGTATAGTAGCAATAGTTTTGATTTTTATTTATAGTGCAATCTTAATGGCCCTTGTAATAGGGAGCTTATTCTTGGTTCGGTCTCTCGTCCCTGTCCTTGCCATCAGCTTGGGAGTAGGAGTTCTTATCCTCTTGCTTGCTCTTGCTATTTTTGGCTATCATTACTACCTGTCACGCATATTGGCAGAAATAGAAAAAAGATGAGCTAGTTGGTCGCTTGCTTGATAAATTCAATTCGACAAATGCTTTTATAGTTTGTTAGAATGTAGTTGTAAATGATTAAGATTGGTAATCAAAAATATAGAGAGGAATGTTTTGAATAAGAAATATAATATAGTTCTATTATTGTTGTTTATAGTTTATTTATTGGGATATTTTTCAATTTCAAAAACATTCATTCCTATAATGTGTGTGATTCAAGTATTTTTGATAGAACATATATTTAAAGTTCGAAATAGAATGACGCAGATAGGTGAAATTATAATTATTGTTGCTTCTATAATATTATTTATTGATAGTATATTGATACTCAATCATTTTCA
>NZ_VMMS01000070.1:13672-19890 GCF_013277315.1 Streptococcus sp. 2106 | reverse complement strand
GAGGAACCCTTGAAGCAGTTTTGTCAGCTAAACCAAGGCTAATCTTAGCCTTGGCTTTCCAGCTTAACAGCTCCAAGCCTCTTATCAAATGAAATCGAGTACTAGCTATCAGCTAGTTGAACCATCTAATTTTTAGGAGGGTTGGATGGCTAACTTCATTATAGAACTTTCACTAAAAAATAGAAATACAGTGGTTAGTTTATCTATCTATTGGGAACTTATTTTCAAAAAAATCATTTATCATATCTTGATGCTGCTGGTTTACAATTGCAATATTTTGTATGTCACTATGATCAAAAAATCCTAATTCTAAAGTTTCATCACTTGTAAAAAAATTTGTAGAGATAGAAGTTTCAGATGAAACTAAATACAAGATTGTAAGAACTTGAGCCTCATCACCATTCGGATAACTGTCTGAATATTTTGTATAAACATTTAAGAGTTTTTCCACCCTCACTTCGACTCCTGTTTCTTCATAAAACTCTCGCACTAAAGCTTCTAAAGCCGATTCTCCTAATTCAAGAGCACCACCTGGTAATCCCCACGTTCCTTTATCTGCTCGTTTTTGTAATAAAATTTTTCCTGATTGACTTAATATTCCACAGGTAAAATTTAAAATAATTTTATCTTTTCCAACTTTTTTTCTGATATTCTGTATGTAGTTCATTATTCACCTCTGACAAAGTAAACTATCTATACAATGAAAGCTTACTGTATTAAAAAGTAAGCTTTCACAATAATTTTATCCTTTGAATACTTTATAATTCGACAATCTTACCTGTTTCAAAGTAAACAACCCATTCACAGATATTTTTAGCATAGTCACCGATACGCTCCAAGTAGGAAATAACTTGGAAATAATCACGACCCGTAACAATGGCTTCTGGATTTTTCTTAATCTCTTCAGTCGCAAGGTCACGGATAGTTTCAAAATAGTGGTTAATTTGCTCATCCATGGAGGCTACCCGGTATGCGTCGTCAACAGAACCATTAAGATAAAGATCAAGTGCTGCTTCAACAACGCTTTTAACTTCACGTCCCATTTTTTGAATTTCTTCCTCTACAACTGGGATGCGCTCTTCCCCCTTCATACGGATGGTTGCCTGGGCAATGGCTACAGCGTGATCCCCCATACGCTCCACATCTGATACAGCCTTAAGGACAGTCAAGACTGTACGCAAATCTTGAGAGACTGGTTGTTGGAGTGCAATCATTTCAAATGATTTCTTTTCCAGTTTCACTTCGTATTCATTTACTTCTGCGTCATCTTCGATGACCTCTTTTGCCAGGTCACGGTCATGCGTGACAAAGGCACGCACCGTACGATTGATTTGTGAGAGCACTTCTTGTCCCATAGCGTAGAACTGGTTATGTAATTTCTCTAAATCTTCTTCAAATTGAGATCGTAACATCTTTCATCTCCTTATCCAAATTTTCCTGTAATATAGTCTTCCGTTTCCTTGTGTTGGGGATCAAGGAACATCTGCTTGGTATCATTAAATTCAATCAAATCTCCATCTAGGAAAAATCCTGTCTTATCAGAGATACGTGAAGCTTGTTGCATGGAACGGGTTACCAGAAGCATGGTGTACTTGTCTTTTAGACCATACAAGGTTTCCTCAATTTTACCAGCTGAAATCGGATCCAAAGCCGAAGTTGGCTCATCCAAGAGGATGATTTTAGGACTGGTTGCCAAGACACGGGCCACGCAGACACGCTGCTGTTGACCACCTGACAATCCAATAGCTGAATCATGTAGACGATCCTTGACCTCATCCCAGATAGAGGCACCTTGCAAGGCTTTTTCTACGGCTTCATCCAGAACCAGCTTATCCTTAATTCCATTGATACGAAGCCCGTAGACAACATTCTCATAGATAGTCATAGGGAAAGGATTAGGTTGTTTGAAAACCATTCCGATTTCCTTACGTAATTCAACCGTATCTGTACGCGGACTGTAGATGTTGTGACCATTGTACACCACGGATCCAGTTGTTGTCACCTCTGGATTGAGATCTCCCATGCGGTTGAGAGACTTGAGGAGGGTTGACTTCCCTGATCCAGATGGACCAATCAAGGCTGTAATTTCCTTAGGTTGGAAAGATAGGGAAACACTATTCAAAGCCTTCTTTTTATTATAATAAACGGACAGGTCTGATACCTGTAAAATCGCATCTGTCATACGGTTTCCTTTCTAACCAAAGTGACCAGATACATAGTCATTGGTGGACTGTAGCTTGGCATTTTGGAAAATAGTTGCAGTTTTGTCATACTCAATCAAATCACCCAAGTAAAAGAAGCCTGTATAGTCACTTGCACGAGCAGCCTGCTGCATATTATGCGTTACAATGATGATGGTAAAGTCTTTCTTGAGCTCAAACATGGTCTCTTCTAGTTGCATGGTCGCAATCGGATCCAAGGCTGAGGCTGGCTCATCCATTAAGAGGATATCTGGCTTAACAGAGATGGCACGAGCAATACAGAGACGTTGTTGCTGACCACCTGATAAGGTCAAGGCTGACTTGTGGAGATCGTCTTTAACCTGATCCCAGAGGGCAGCCTGACGAAGGGAGGTTTCTACGATTTCATCTAGGACTTGCTTATCCTTAACTCCAGCACGTTCATGCGCAAAGGTAATATTACGGTAAATTGACTTAGCAAATGGATTAGGGCGTTGAAAAACCATTCCAATGTGTTTACGCATTTCATAAACGTTGATTTCTGGACGGTTGACATCAATTCCACGATAGAGAATCTGCCCAGTTACTTTAGCAATATCAATAGTATCATTCATGCGATTGAGACTGCGTAAGTAGGTAGATTTCCCCGATCCCGACGGACCAATCAAAGCTGTAATTTTATTTCTTTCAAATTGCATATCAATCCCCTTAATGGATTCATTTTTACCATAGTAAACATGGACATCCTTAGTAGAAAGGGCTACTTTTTCTTCAGGAAAGGTAAGGATATGCTTCTCATCCCAGTTATATGTTGACATGGCTTCTCCTTTAGACAGCGGTTAATTTCTTGTGTAGATAGTTTCCGAACTTACGAGCTCCAAAGTTAAAAATCAGGATAAAGATTAGGAGCACAGCGGCAGAACCTGCTGATACAATAGTTCCATCTGGAATAGTGCCTTCACTATTGACTTTCCAGATATGGACAGCCAAGGTTTCTGCTTGACGGAAGATAGAGATGGGGCTAGTCACACTGAGGATATTCCAGTTAGACCAGTCAAGAGCTGGCGCCGATTGCCCTGCTGTATAAATCAGAGCTGCAGCTTCGCCAAAGATACGACCAGATGCCAAGACGACACCCGTTACAATACCTGGAAGCGCTTCTGGAATAACAACATGAACCACTGTCTCCCAACGAGAAATCCCAAGAGCCAGACCAGCCTCACGTTGGGTATGGTGAACATGTTTCAAACTATCCTCTACATTACGCGTCATCTGAGGCAAGTTAAAGACTGTCAAGGCCAAGGCACCTGAAATGATTGAAAATCCATACTCAAACTGGACTACAAAGATCAAGTAACCAAAGAGACCCACCACCACTGATGGTAAAGAGGACAAGATTTCAATACAAGTCCGCACAAAGTTGGTAACAGGACCTTTTTTAGCATACTCAGCCAAGTAAATCCCAGCTCCCATAGAAAGAGGTACAGAAATAATCAAAGTAATGACCAATAGGAAAAAGGAATTGTAAAGCTGAATGCCAATCCCACCACCTGCTTGAAAAGCAGAAGACCTTCCAGTCAAGAAAGACCAAGAGATATGGGGCAAGCCCCGAACCAAGATATAGAGAATCAAGGAAGCCAAGATTGTCACAATGATGCTAGCAATCGTATAGAGGACAGCTGTTGCAAGTTTATCTAATTTCTTAGCGCGCATAATTTTTCTTTCCTCTTTCTTTCGTAATCAATTTAATCACACTGTTAAAAACTAAACTCATCAAGAGCAGTACCAAGGCCAGTGACCAGAGAACATTATTATTTACAGTTCCCATGACAGTGTTCCCAATTCCCATAGTTAATATAGAAGTTAAAGTTGCAGCTGGTGTGGTCAAGGAAGTTGGGATAACAGCTGAGTTTCCGACAACCATCTGGATAGCTAGAGCCTCACCAAAGGCACGCGCCATCCCAAAGACCACTGCAGTGAAAATACCAGAACGGGCCGCCTTCAAGATCACACGCCAGATAGTCTGCCAGCGAGTGGCTCCCATAGCGAAACTGGCCTCACGATAATAACGAGGAACCGCACGCAAGCTATCCGTTGTCATAAAGGTTACGGTCGGCAAAATCATGACAAAGAGGACGGAAATCCCTGACAAAATCCCAAAACCAGTCCCACCAAAGACACTGCGAACAAAGGGAACGACGACTTGCAAGCCAATAAATCCGTACACTACTGAAGGAATCCCAACCAGGAGTTCAATAGCTGGTTGCAAAATCTTCGCCCCTTTTGGTGATACTTCGGTCATAAAAACTGCTGCACCAATAGCAAAGGGTGTTGCGATAAGGGCTGAGAGAATGGTAACGATAAAGGAACCCAAAATCATAGGAAGGGCACCAAATTCTTTACTAGAAGGATTCCAAGTTCCTCCCAAAAGAAAGTCAAAGATATTCACACCATTGACAAAGAAGGTCGACAAGCCTTTTTGCGCTACGAAAACCAAAATCATGGCCACAAGGATGACTATCAAAGAAAGACAGGCAAAGGTCAAACCTTTTCCTAATTTCTCCAGACGAGAATTCTTTGATGGAAGCAACATTTTCTTAGCTAATTCTTCTTGATTCATTATTGTCTCCCTTCCAACACTGTCACAGTTCCGGCAGCATCTTTTTCAACCTTCATTTCCTTAATCGGAATATACTTCAATCCTTTGACAATCCCTTCTTGGGTCTCATCCGAGAGAACAAAATTGAGAAATTCTGCAGCCAACTCATTGGGCTGCCCCAATGTATACATATGCTCATAAGACCACAAGGGCCAATTATTGCTACTTATATTTTCTGGACTTAAGTCATAGCCATTCAACTTCATGCTTTTGACCGAATCATCTATATAGGTAAGAGATAAATAAGAGATAGCTCCTGGACTTTTTGATACGATTGATTTTACCGCTCCATTTGAATCCTGCTCCTGACTTTGCATGGCGGACTGACCTTCCATAATGACAGTATCAAAGGTAGCACGAGAGCCAGAGCCGGCTGCCCGATTGATAACAGAGATGGGTAAGTCCTTACCACCAACCTCTTTCCAATTGGTTACCTCACCTATGAAGATTTGACGAAGTTGCTCTGTCGTTAGGTTATCAACATCGACCTCCTTATTGGCAATCAGAGCCAAGCCAGCTACCGCGACCTTGTGGTCAACAAGAGCAGAAGCATCAATTCCGTCTTTTTCCTCAGCAAATACATCTGAGTTTCCTATATCAACTGCCCCAGACTGAACCTGGGACAAGCCTGTACCAGAACCTCCCCCTTGGACATTGACCGTTTTTCCAACATGGATCGTGCCAAATTCATCTGCCGCTACTTCAACCAAGGGTTGCAAGGCAGTTGAGCCAACAGCCGTTATGGATTCTCCACGATCAATCCAGCTAGCACAGCCTACTAAACAAGCCGTCAGCCAAAAAGCGATAAGAGACAGAGCAAGCTTTTTTCTTTTTTTCACTGTTTTTCTCCTCGAAAATAATTATGAATACTGTGAATTTTTTAAGTAGTTCTTTATGAGTTGACGCATGAATTCTTACAAAATTTCTGCGCAATTGATTATTTATATAATATAGGCTATATTACTCTTTTCTAACCTCCTTTTTTCATATGTGGATAAAATCTCTTGTCTATCCCTTCCCCCATTGTCACCCATTATAGTCATTTCGTGTCTCTTTTTCCCCTTTTTAATGCAAGGAAAAGGTTACTCTCCTTAGATGATAATCCAAAAGCTAGAAAGGTATCTCAAACCTCTCTACTCTCCCAGACTAGTTTACAACTAAAAGGAAAAGATTCTATTTTATGGGAAATCTAGTTTACAAGCGGTAAGAACGCTAATAACTAAACTTCTTGTACTCTTTGAAAATCTCTTCAAACCAGGTCAGCCTTGCCTTGTTATAGGTATGTACCTATTTGGTCAGTCCTATCTACAACTTTAAAGCAATGCTTTGTAACTGACTCCGTCAGTCCTATTTGCAACCTCAAAACAGTATTTTGAGCT
>NZ_VMMS01000070.1:0-13666 GCF_013277315.1 Streptococcus sp. 2106 | reverse complement strand
TGATTTTCATTGAGTAGTAAAACTACATGTGATGGCAATCAAGATATCAAGAATCATCCTACTAAAAAAATCCATACTTTCACTATAACATAGAATAAGATATTTGACTAGCATTTTCACTTGAATCTGAGGCCTTTTGGAAAATAATTTTTCAAAACATTTCCAGTAACCTTTGCAAAGCCCAAGCCATTGCCTTTAACCAAAACTTGGTACCAACCATTTGGCAGACTTTCTGCCAGCTGAACAGTTTCTCCAGCCACATATTTGACAAACGCTTCTTGGCCAATTTCAACCGACTGTTCGACCTGACTCGGTTTCAAGGCTAGACCAAGAGCGAAACTGGGCTCAAAGCGTTTCTTCTTAAAAGTGCCCAGATGCAGTCCATTGCGAGCAATCTTGAGCTTCCCTAAATCTGGCAAAAGTTCTGGTAAGAGATAGAGTTGGTTCCCAAAAGTCTGCAAGATTCCCGGTAGATTGACCTTCAAATGGTTTTGGGCAAATTCTTGCCACAAGGCAACTTGTTCTCGACCAAGATTGCTCTTACTTGCCTTACATTTAGGAGTTGGATTGTTACCCTTAAACTGTAGATGGGCTACAAACTGACCCTCTCCCTTAAACTGATGAGGGTACATCCGAGCCGTTTCTGGCAGGTCAATACCAGCTACCATTCCATTGATATGCTCTACTGGCAACAAGTCAAAATCATACTCCTCCAGTAGCCAATTGACAATCTCTTCGTTTTCCTCGGGAGCCCAGGTACAGGTTGAATAAACCAAGCGACCACCTTCAGCTAGCATGGTTACTGCATCCGCTAGAATTTCTCTTTGCAAACTTGCACATTGACTCGGATAATCTAAGCTCCAATAGTCCATAGCATCTGGTTGCTTACGGAACATCCCTTCCCCTGAGCAAGGGGCATCAAGGACAATAAGGTCAAAATAGCCTTTAAAGACCTTGGCCAAGCGGTCAGCAGATTCATTGGTCACCACAACATTTGTCGCTCCAAAGCGCTCCATGTTTTCTACTAAAATCTTAGCCCGTTTGCTTGAAATTTCATTGGAGACGAGAAGGCCCTCTTCAGCTAGATAGGCTGCCAGTTGAGTTGATTTACCACCCGGTGCAGCAGCCAAGTCCAAGACCTTCATACCAGGACTGGGTTGGGCTATTTGAGCCACCATTTGAGCAGCAGGTTCTTGCGAATAAACTAAACCTGTAGCATGCTCAGGCGATTTCCCTGAAACCTTCCCATAATGTCCCCAAGGAGTTTGAGGAATGGCATCAGGAAAGGAAACTGGCGCTTCTTTTAAAGGATTGACCCGAAAAGCCGAAACCGCTTCCTCCTCAAAAGAGGCAAGAAAATCTCTTGCCTCATCTCCTAGTATCTCTTCATATTTTTCAACAAATCCTTCTGGAAATTGCATTTAAGTTCTTTTCCTTTCGTAAATATAGGACTGAATTTCCTCCTGCATCTCAAGAGGTAGCATCATGACCGGTTGTCTGGTTTGAAAATCAAGAGGTTGACCAGATAGGGTCACAACCCGATAGCCCAGACTTTCCCCTAAAATACTAGCTGCAGCATAATCCCATGGTTGCAGATAGGTGACATAGGTCAACAAACGCCCTGACAAAATCTTGGCAAAACTAATGGCCGCACTCCCATAAACACGAACACCAAGTACTGCTCGACTCAAATCAGCCAAGCCCCATTCATTGGTTTCCAGCATGCCACTATTTCCCGCAATAAGAAAATCTCCAAGTGGTTTGGCTTTAAAGGGAGCTAGGGGCTTATTATTTCGACAGACTGGAAAGACCCCACCACCATGATAACAATCTCCTTTGACCACATCATAAATCAGACCAAACTGTCCCTGACCATTTTCAAAATAAGCCATCATAACAGCAAAATCTTCCTGCTGGGCGACAAAATTATTGGTACCATCAATGGGATCAATGATCCAAACCTTGCCCTCTTGAACCGAAGCTCGCAGACACCCTTCTTCAGCACAAATCTTATCCTCAGGATAACGGGATAGAATTTCACCAACCAAGAGTTCCTGAACTTCCTTGTCCAGTCTGGTTACCAAATCTGTTGGAGAGGACTTGGTTTCAACACACAAATCTTCCTGCATATGGTCAAGGATGTACTGACCCGCTTTCTTAATTAGCTCTTTAGCAAATTCAAATTTACTTTCCAAGAGAAATCTTTCCTTCCCCTTTTTCTTTGGCAGCCTGAACTGCTCGGTAAAGTGAATAGCCACTAACCGTTTCAAATTCTCGTCCCAAACGTTTCTCTTCGCTCTTGCTTGGCACGACCGCTTTGAATCCCTTATAGGAGTCCAGTAACTTTTTAGCCTCTACTTTGCCTTCATAGGCAGCTTCAACATCATTAAAAAAAGAAAGCACTGAAGCAAGTTCTTCAGTGCTCCACGACAAATCTAGTGGGTAACTATACTGTTTGTTCATTAACTAATACCAGCTCTCATTCTTGCTTCTTTTAGTTCTTGCTTACGGTAACTACGAGGGAGAAAAGCACGAATCTCATCTTCATTAAAACCGATTTGCATACGCTTGGCATCAATAATAATTGGACGACGCAAAAGACTAGGATACTGCTCAATCAAATGAAGCAATTCCGATACCGAAATACTCTCTACATCAATATTCAATTTTTGAAAAATTTTTGAACGAGTTGAAATGATGTCATCAGTACCATTTTCGGTCAAGGAAAGGATGTGTTGCAATTCTTTTCTTGTTAAAGGACTGGTCATAATATTGTGTTCCACAAAGGGAACCTTATGTTTTTCTAACCAGGCCTTAGCCTTACGACATGATGTACAGCTCGGTGATAGAAATAGTGTAATCATGCTTTTCTCTTCTTATCTATACTTTGCTACTTCTATTATACAAAAAAATAAAGCGCTTGACTAGGGATTTTTAGAAAAAAAGCCTATTTTTTCAAGAAAAATAGGCTGTTTGCGAACGATTGATACAATTGGATTTGGTTAATTCACTCTTAACGATGGTTTTAAACGATATATATTTTTATACATGCAAATTAAAAACATCTTTCCTTTCACTTCCTACGACTTTTCAGACACAGATAGCCAAAGAAGCTTTCATAGAGGGCAAAAAAGAGGAGGAAGGCATGAAGAAAGAAGGTCTCTGACAAAATCATAATAACAGGATCCTTGGCTGGATCAAAAAGCCAGGTATCATCTCCCACAAAGAGAATTTGATGGAAAAGAGTAAAGAATTGGTCAAAACCCATCAAAACTCCCCCAAGTCCAATCATCACAGGTAAGACTACTAGAGCCAGGAGACTTTTTCGATAAAGAGACAAAAAGTCCTTTTTCACAATCCTATTGACAAAGACATAGAAACTTGGCAGTGTCACTAGAGCTACTAGCTGAACCAAATGAAAGAGATTCTTGACCACTGCGAAATGGTGCAGACCAGCTGCTGACGAACGAAAATCTGGCATCTCTAGGACCTGACTAAATGGATTGGTCAGATAATTCATCAAAATATGAAAATTGTATTGAATGATTTCTGGTTTTAGATAGACTCGATTCGTTAAGTTTAGCCACTGAATTTCCAGCGGATAAAAAATCCAAGCCAGATAAATGGTCATAAGGATTGAGAGGGAGAGGAGAAAGAGCATAGAGGCCCAAAAGGTCAGTTTAGTTTTCATCAAAATCCCACTCCGCAAGGCTAGAAACCACATGTGTCGGTGCAATTGGCAGGTCTGCTACTTCTTCTTCCTTAGTAAAACCAGTCGTTACTAGGAGCGTTGGAATGCCATTGTCAATCCCTGCTCGAATATCAGTTAAATAGTTATCTCCAACCATGATCAACTCTTCACGTTCCAAACCTAAGTGCTCAACCGCCTTGTCCATAATGATGGCATTGGGTTTTCCGATATAAACCGGCTTCACTCGTGTTGCTACTTCAAGCAGGGTAATCAGTGAACCAGCACCAGGCAAAAGACCACGCTCTGTCGGGATATTGAGGTCAGGATTGGTTCCGATAAAATGAGCTCCCTTTTGGATAGCTAGAGTTGCTGTGGCAAATTTTTCATAGTCGACTTGCCAGTCCAGACCTACTACCACATAGGCAGGATTTTCCTTGTCTTCCACATAGCCAGCCGCCTTGATGGCTTCCTTGAGCCCTGATTCTCCGATAACATAGACAGTCTTTTCCAGTCCCAAGTCATTCATATAGTCGATAGTTGCCAAAGTCGCTGTGTAGACAGTCGATAGAGGAGTATCGATATTAAAATTCTGAGCCAACATTTCTTGAACACTCTCAGGAGTACGGGTTGTATTGTTGGTCACAAAGAGATAGGGGATGTCTCGCTTTTGCAATTCATGGACAAAAGCCTCTCCTGCTGGGATTCGGTCTTTCCCCTTATAAATGGTTCCGTCTAAATCAATTAAATAGCCTTTATATTTCATCTATTTCTCCCTAAGCCTTTTTTATTTCTTGCCAAGTAATAATAGCCTGTGCATTGGTAGCCCCGTCGCTTGTAATTTCATGCTTGCTTTCCAGTCCAGTCCGTTCAACAGACGATATGATTACCCCACCTGGTCGAACTTCCTTGACATACTTGAGGTTGATTTTCTTGGGAATATAGTGGGTCAAAAAATCCGCTCCCATGACCTCAAAAATCCAGTCCAAGTATTTACTGTTATTGACATGACCATTCATATCCAAGTCGTAAAAACGAACATGGTAATCCTTGCTGATCGGCTTTTCCAAGGACTCATACTTCGGTCCACGGATAAGTTTTTTATCAAAATCAGACTGGTAAGGAGCCACAATCTCAGGTTCAACAGCATGGACTTTTCGACTGTCGCGGTCCATGAGAACAAAAGTCGCCATCATGTGGATGAGTTCCTGACCTGCTTCATCATAAATGGTAAAGCGACGGTAGCAAAAGAGCCGATTGTAGCTCAAAGCTTCCGTTTCGATGGTGATTTCTTCCGCAAAACGAGGCAAACGAACCACCTCAATATCGTATTCTGTGATAATCCAGACCAGATTATGATCTTCTAAAATGGCCTTATCACTAACTCCCAGTTCAATCGACTGCATCCCTGAAACTTGTAGGGACAGCAAAATCACATCTGGAAGTTTGATATGACCGTTCATGTCAGCCATATCAAAAGGAATTTTCATGTTCATTTGATAAGTTAAGCCCATCATCCTACTCCAAAATAAATCGTTCTGCTACGGTGTCTCCTAAGAAGAGACCTCTTTTTGTCATGCGAACTCGGTCACCCTCTATTTGCATGAGACCCTGTTGAACCAAGTCTCTGACAATTTCTCCATAAAGTCCATCAAAAGACTGTCCAAATTTTTCCTCAAATCGCGCCATGGAAACCCCGGATTTCTTGCGGAGTCCCAAGAACATTTCTTCTTCCATTTGCTCCTTTTGACTCAGGTGATCTTCTGTAATACAAGCATTGCCTTCCTCAACCGCACTGAGATAATGACGAATGGGACCATGATTTTTATAACGTACTCCATTGACATAACCAGATGCCCCTGCACCAATACCATAGTATTCAGCATTGTCCCAGTACATGAGATTATGACGACTTTCAAAGCCGGGTTTGGAGAAATTAGAAATCTCATAATGCTCAAAACCCGCTCGCTCCAGCTCTGCAATGATGTACTCAAACATCTCCGCTTCTAGTTCCTCCTTAGGCAGAGGCAATTTCCCACGTCGCATCCGGTTCATAAAGACCGTATGGTTTTCTAAAATCAAACTATACAAACTCATGTGGGGAATATCCAGTCCAATGGCTTTAGCCACATTTTCCTTTACTTGCTCCATGGTCTGACCAGGCAGAGCATAAATCAAATCAATGGAGATGTTGTCAAAACCAGCCAGTTTCAGACGATCGATATTTTCATAAATATCCTTCTCCAAATGACTGCGCCCAATCTTTTTCAACATCTTATCATCAAAGGTCTGGACACCTAGCGAAACACGATTGACAGCCGAATTTTTCAAAACAGCTATCTTATCCGCATCCAAATCGCCTGGATTGGCTTCAATGGTCAACTCTTCCAAGACAGACAAGTCCAAGTTTTTAGTCAAGCCATTCAGTAACACCTCCAGTTGCGGAGCCGACAGGGCTGTCGGTGTTCCACCACCGATATAAAGGGTTGACAACTTTTCAATATCATAAGAACGAAACTCTTCCAGCAGATGCTCTAAATAGCTGTCGACTGGCTGATTTTTGATGAAGACCTTTGAAAAATCACAATAATAACAAATCTGGGTACAAAATGGGATGTGCACATAGGCTGACGTTGGTTTTTTCTGCATAGTAATTATTATACCACAAAGACTAGATTCCAGATAAAAATCACCATCCCCAGATACATAGTCCGTCCGGAGATGGTGATGGTTTATTCTTCTGTTATATCAATCACAATCTCTTCTGAGTCATCAAGAGCTTCGGCTTTTTCTTGCCATTGCTCCTTGAGATTATTTAATTGATTTTTTGATGCTTCTGTCGCTTGAAAAGCATAGGATTTAGCTTGAGCAAGTATACTGTCCACAGTGATTTCACCTGACTCAACCTGTTCTTTTGTTTTCAGAACAAAATCTGTAGCCTGCTCCTTAACTTCTGTCAGTTTTTCACAGACTTGCTCCTTGGCATACTCCGGATCTTCTCTCAAATCATCTAGAAAATCTTGAGCCTGACTGCAAACTTGTTTGCCCTTATCACTTGTTAAAAACAAGGCAAGAGCTGCACCTGAAACGGTTCCTAAAAGGATTGAGGATAATTTACCCATAAGGATTCTCCTTTTTTATTTTTTGAAAAATTTACTTGCAAGACGAAGAGCTGACAGACTTGCACCAGTCTTGAGTGTTTTTGAACCAGCTGATGAAGCTTTCTTGCTCAAGACACGCGCATGGTCATTGAGGTCTGAAACAGATAGAGATAAATCTGCAACAGCACTGAAGAGTGGATCAATCGTAGCCACCTTGACATTGATATCATCTGCCAAGACATTGACCTTAGCCAACAACTCATTGGTGTGATGCAAGGTCACATCCACATCTGAAGTCAAGGTTTTAATCGTCTTTTCTGTTTCATCGATGACACGACCAAGCTTTTGTACAGTAATGATCAGATAGACCAAAAAGACAATCAAAGCTAGGGCAACAAGAATATATGCAACTTCTAACATTTAGTTTTCCTCCTCTGTAATATAGTAAGGGGCCTTCTTTCGATTTTGATAAATAACGATCATTATACCGAGACCGATAAGGACAACTGACAGCCATTGGGACACTCGAAGACCGAAGAACATGAGACTATCTGTTCGCATACCTTCGATGACCATACGACCGAAACCATACCAAATCAAGTAAAAGGCCGTGATATGACCTCGTCTGAGACTCTTCCATTTCCGTCTAAAAATCAGAATCAAGGCAAAGCCAAGCAGATTCCATAGAGACTCATAAAGGAAAGTCGGTTGACGGTAGCTCCCCTCAATATACATCTGGTCACGGATAAAGCCAGGTAGATAATCCAGATTATCCACTGTTGCACCATAAGCTTCTTGGTTAAAGAAATTACCCCAACGCCCCAAACTTTGAGCAATCATAACGCTAGGCGCCGCAATATCTAGAAAATCCCAAGTATTGATGAGTTTACGGTCAGCAAAGATATAGAGCACAAGAGCCCCAGTTATCAAACCACCGTAAATGGCCAAACCACCATTCCAAATGGCAAAAATCTCTCCTAAATTCTGACTATAGTAATCAAATCGGAAAATAACATAGTAGAGACGAGCTCCTAAAATAGCCAAGGGAAAGGCTACTAAGATAAAATCTAAAATATCGTCTGGTATGATCTTCTTTCTAGGTGCTTCTTTCATGGTCAAATAAACCGCAAGAATCAAGCCTGTCACAATACATAAGGCATACCAACGAATGGCTAGGGGTCCTAGTTGAATAGCAATTGGATCAAGCATTTTGCACCTCATTTCGAGCGATGAGACTTGTCAGTCGTTCGTCGAACAAACGGGTCGCATCAAAGCCCATTTCCTTGGCACGATAATTCATGGCAGCTGCCTCAATCACAACAGAGATATTACGACCTGTTTTAACTGGAATACGAATACGAGGAATGGCTACGCCAGAAACTTCAAGTTCCTCTGCATTGTTTCCAAGGCGATCAAAGGTCTTATGCGTATCGTAATTTTCCAAATAGACAGCAAGCTGAACCTGTGAAGAATCCTTGACAGCACTCGCACCGTAGAGACTCATAACATCGATAATACCAACCCCACGAATTTCAATCAAGTGTTTCAAAATTTCAGCTGGTTCACCCCAGAGAGTAATCTCATCCTTGGCAAAGATATCGACACGGTCATCGGCTACCAAACGGTGACCACGTTTGACAAGCTCAAGACCTGTCTCGCTCTTACCAATTCCACTATCTCCCTGAATCAAGACGCCCATCCCATAAATATCCATCAAGACACCGTGCACACTGGTACGTTCTGCCAAACGAGAATCCAGATAGCTAGATAACTCTCCAGATAAACGACTGGTAGCTGCACGGCTGGTTAAAATAGCAATCTTACATTCTCTAGCAGCCTTTAACATCTCCTCTGGAACCACCAAACCACGAGCAACAATGACTGCTGGTGTCTCAGGTAGAAACATTTTTTTCAAAACTTCATAACGGCTGTTGGAAGGCATGCTGATCAGATAAGACCACTCCTTCATCCCCAAAAGTTGAATCCGCTCTGGTGTATAGTAGTCAAAATAGCCTGTCATTTCAAGACCAGGTCGCGTAATATCCGCTGTATTGATTTCCTTTTCAAGCAACTCTGGTTCACCATAGACAATGTCTAGTCTAAGCTTTTCAATCACTTCTTTTACTAAAACCGACATCATTTCCTCCTTCAAATGAGTTCTTCTCTCTATTATATCAAATTGTAGGAGGAAGTTTCAGATTTTTGCAGGCTTTGGAGTATTTATTTATACTCAATGAAAAGTTTTGAGGTTGTAGATGGAACTGACGAAGTCAGCTCAAAGCACTGCTTTGAGGTTGTAGATGAAACTGACGAAGTCAGTAACCATATCTACGGCAAGGCGACGTTGACGTGGTTTGAAGAGATTTTCGAAGAGTATTAAAAGAAAAAGGACTAGATTTCTCCAGCCTTTCATTTCAAATTAGAATTTTTTACGTTTACGAGCTGCTTCTGATTTACGTTTACGTTTTACAGAAGGTTTTTCATAGAATTCACGTTTGCGTGTTTCTTGAAGAGTACCAGCTTTAGTAACCGCACGTTTGAAACGACGAAGTGCGTCGTCAAGAGATTCATTCTTACGTACTACTGTTTTAGACATTTTTTTCACTCCCTTCAAGTTCAATATCTATTTTATTCTACACGTAAAAGGAATAATTGTCAAGCAAAAATGCGGTTTAATTTTGATTTTTTCTTACATTTATACAAGAGTTGAAAGCGTTCAATAGAACATTGCTTTTTATTTTTCAAGTAAGCTAAGCGCTTCAGCATCCGCAATAATGGTCACATCAGGGTGATTTTGGAGACTACTTGCAGGTAGATTCTCAGTCACTGGGCCAGACACTGTTCCGGCAATGGCTTCTGCTTTCGACTCACCGTAGGCAAAGAGAAGGATTGACTTGGCATCCAAGATGTTCTTAATCCCCATTGAAATAGCTTGGGTTGGGACGTCTTCAATCTTGTCAAAAAAGCGCGCATTGGCTTCAATAGTAGACTGGTCAAGTTCTACTAGATGCGTTTGACTGTCAAATGGAGTACCAGGCTCATTAAAGCCGATATGCCCATTGCGACCGATTCCCAAGATTTGCAGGTCAACTGGATGGTCAGCCAAAATTTGGTTGTAGCGTTCAACTTCAGCTTCAGCATGATCCTTAACACCACGAGGCAAGAAACTTTCTTTAAATGGTTTTTGGTTGAACAAGTTTTCTTGCATGAAGTGACGGTAAGACTGTGGATTGTCGCCATCAAGGCCTACATACTCATCAAGGTTGACACTGGTTAGATTTGAAAAATCGAGGTCACTTTCAACAATTTCCTTATAAAATTCAAGTGGACTACTTCCTGTCGCAAGCCCTAAGGTTTGAGCGCCATTGGCTAATTTTTCCTTCAAAATCTCAAAAGCAACTTTTCCACCTTCGATTTGGTTTTCAACTTTAATAACTTTCATCTTTTCATCCTCCATTTCTATCTATTTTTATTATATGGTATAGACCAATTTTTGTCAAGTGAAAACGATTTAATTTCTAAAAAAAGAGCGTCTATACTTGAAACATGTTATAATGGATAGGATTAGAACTTAGAAAGAATGAACAGATATATGAATACAGCTGATTTTGACTTCCACTTACCTGAGGAATTGATTGCCCAAACACCCCTTGAAAAACGAGATGCCTCTAAACTCCTCATCGTCAACCGTGAGACAGGAAAAATGCAGGACAAACACTTCCACTCCATTATTGATATGCTGGAACCTGGTGATGCCCTCGTTATGAACGACACCCGCGTTCTCCCTGCCCGCCTCTATGGTCAAAAGGAAGAAACTGGAGGCCATGTGGAACTTCTCCTGCTCAAAAATACTGCTGGAGATGAGTGGGAAGTTCTGGCTAAACCTGCCAAACGCCTCAAGGTCGGTACTCGTATCAGCTTTGGTGATGGTCGCCTCAGCGCTGTCATTACAGAAGAATTGACCCACGGAGGCCGCATTGTCCGCTTCGAATACCACGGAATTTTCCTAGAAGTTTTGGAAAGTCTGGGTGAAATGCCGCTGCCACCTTATATCCACGAAAAACTGGATGACCGTGAACGCTATCAAACAGTTTACGCCAAGGAAAGCGGCTCAGCTGCTGCACCAACTGCTGGACTTCACTTCACCAAAGAACTGCTAGCAGAAATCCAAGCTAAGGGTGTTCATCTAGTCTATCTGACTCTTCATGTCGGACTCGGAACCTTTAGACCCGTTTCTGTGGACAATCTAGACGAACACGAAATGCACTCAGAGTTCTATCAACTTTCTGAGGAAGCAGCTGCAACTCTCCGCTCTGTTAAGGAAAATGGTGGTCGTGTCATCGCTGTCGGAACCACTTCTATCCGCACCTTGGAAACTATTGGTTCCAAGTTTGAGGGGCAAATCCAAGCAGATTCTGGTTGGACCAATATCTTTATCAAACCTGGGTATGAGTGGAAGGTCGTGGATGCCTTCTCAACCAACTTCCACCTGCCAAAATCAACTCTGGTCATGTTGGTTTCTGCCTTTGCAGGCCGTGAATTAGTCTTAGATGCCTACCACCATGCCATCCAAGAACACTACCGCTTCTTCAGTTTTGGTGACGCCATGTTTATTTATTGAGAAAGAATTTCTCTAAATCTTCTAATACCAATAAATCGCTAAGATATTATTTCAAAGAATATCTACAATTGAAACTCTAGCTATCTGTAGAAGACGCCTAGTACATTAAAATTAAAATGTTTCCCCCTAGCTGCGAAAATATTGCCATAGATTGCGTTGACTCTCCAAATCGATTCATCTATATTTTATTTCAGCTTCCTATATTTTCTTCGCTGTTTGTAAATCAAAATACAAGATACATGAGTAGCACCATATTTGTTACTCTTATCTGTCCTCTCAAGAGACTATTATGAGTGGTTTCAGAATCATTCACTACTTTGACCCTGACTCTCCTTAGTCTCAAAATCAAAGACTTATGGCTCTATAATATTTGTAGTAGGTAAATCCCCTATAGATATTATGGAGCCTATTTTGTGTAGAAAAAAGTCCCATATGACCTATAATGAAAAGCGACAAAATAACTCATTAGAAAGAATCATATGGAACAATTACATTTTATCACAAAACTACTCGATATCAAAGACCCTAATATCCAGATTCTAGACATCATCAATAAGGATACACACAAGGAAATCATCGCCAAACTGGACTACGACGCCCCATCTTGCCCTGAGTGCGGAAGTCAAATGAAGAAATATGACTTTCAAAAACCGTCGAAAATTCCTTACCTCGAAACGACTGGTATGCCTACTAGAATTCTCCTTAGAAAGCGTCGATTCAAATGCTATCACTGTTCAAAAATGATGGTCGCTGAAACTTCTATCGTCAAGAAGAATCACCAAATCCCTCGTATCATCAATCAAAAAATTGCTCAAAAGTTAATTGAAAAGATTTCTATGACTGATATTGACCATCAGCTTTCCATCTCAACTTCAACTGTCATTCGAAAGCTCAATGACTTCCACTTTGAGTGTAATTTTAGAAATCTGCCTAAGATTATGTCTTGGGACGTTGAAACAGTCCAGGGAGTGACTGTTTCAATCGGGAGATGGAGATGAGCTTCATTGCGCAAGATTTTAACAATCTCAATATCATCACTGTTCTTGAGGGAAGAACACAAGCTATCATTCGAAATCACTTTCTTCGCTACGATAGAGCTGTCCGATGTCGAGTGAAAATTATTACTATGGATATGTTTAGTCCTTACTATGACTTAGCTAAACAGATTCGCTTTCAAATTTCTAGGCTCAGGCTGAAACAGTCTCCCAGACTGTTTCACTCCCGAATGCTAAAATCGTGTTGGATCGCTTTCACATTGTACAACATCTTAACCGTGCTATGAGTCGTGTGCATGTCCAAATCATGAATCAGTTTCATCGAAAATCCCATGAATACAAGGCTATCAAGCGCTACTGGAAACTCATTCAACAGGATAGTCGTAAACTCAGCGATAAACGTTTTTATCGCCCTACTTTTCGTATGCACTTAACCAATAAAGAGATTCTTGACAAGCTTTTGAGCTATTCAGAAGACTTAAAACACCACTACAATCTCTATCAGCTCTTGCTTTTTCACTTCCAGAATAAGGAACCAGAGACATTTTTCGGACTTATTGAGGACAATCTAAAGCAGGTTCATCCTCTTTTTCAGACTGTCTTTAAAACCTTTCTAAAGGATAAAGAAAAGATTGTCAACGCCCTTCAACTACACTATTCTAACGCCAAACTGGAAGCGACCAATAATCTCATTAAACTTATCAAACGAAATGCCTTTGGATTTCGGAACTTTGAAAACTTCAAAAAACGGATTTTTATCGCTCTGAACATCAAAAAAGAAAGGACGAAATTTGTCCTTTCTCGTGCTTAGCTGACTTCAACCCACTACAGTTGACAAAGAGCCAAAAAAGAAAGGACGAAATGTGTCCTTTCTCGAGATTAGCTGACTTCAACCCACTACAGTTGACAAAGAGCCTAAACAAAAAGTGAACAAACCTGAATTCTAATGTACAGAAGACTAGGCTTGTTCACTTTTTTATAGTCGCTATAAGATGACCTTATCTATAGCTTTTTATACATAATTATATATTCAGACATACTATTATCAATTGTGTCGCAGGGAGGAATCTGTTAACGCACCCATTCACCATTATCATTGACTCTATAGCCATCTATACTTGTATTGATCGCTAGCTCACCCGATGCATTTACATAATACCATTTACTGCCAACTTGGAACCATTGATTGGCTTTCATAGAACCGTTGCTGTTGAGGTCGTACCATGAACCATTATTTTGTAGCCAACCTGTTGCCATGGAA
>NZ_VMMS01000007.1:0-67522 GCF_013277315.1 Streptococcus sp. 2106 | reverse complement strand
AACACTGTTTTGAGGTTGGAGATAAGACTGACGAAGTCAGTTACATATACCTACGGCAAGGCGACGTTGACGTGGTTTGAAGAGATTTTCGAAGAGTATCAATTCTTGGGAGACTTCTTGACCAAGTCTTGAGCCATAAATAAAAAAGAGCCGCCTGGCTCTTTTTAACTAATCAGATTTTCTGTGCAAATTTTTTACTCAAGGCTTGTCCAATCAAGGCACCCACTAGGGCTCCGATGACAATACTTGCGATAAATAGAAGGACAGTTCCAGGGTTTGGCGCAACCATGATACGGTCGATATATTCTTGCGATTTTCCTCTTGCTAGAAGGGTTGCCATATAGGCTTGGGGTGCAATCCACATGAGTAAGATTGGTCCTGCTGTGCTAAAGGCAAAGAGTATGAAAGAAAGGAAATTCTTAGTTTGGTTCTTGTATTTTCCGAGGTTAGCTACTCCATCTGCTAGCAGCCCACAGATAATTCCAGGAAGGAAGGCACCGGCACCGTGTTTAGTTCCCAAGAAAAAGAGAGCAATAACAAGACCGATAGTGGTAACGGCTCCAAAGCGCGGAACTTTTGCGACTAGAATCATATAGACGCTACCGCCGACAAGGGCAGTAAAAGCAGGCGCATAAAACATGTTTCCAGTTTGGTCAAGGAGATTGCCCAAAAGAACACCAATCCCCATGCAGAGGAAGTAAAGAACTGCAAAAAGCAGTGTAGTTAAGATAGATTTTTCCATGAATTGTCTCCTGATCATTTTTTCACAATTCTCATTTTACCATGGTTTGATGGGATTGTAAATGGATACTAGAAGTTTTTGAAAACGCTTGAAATATGATATAATAGTTTCATAGTTATTTTTAGGAGGATATCATGGGGAGATTTTTAGACTTTGTCTTTAATCGTTTCTTTTTAGGGATGATTGCGACAGCCTTCTTTTGGCTATTAACCTTGGTGGGAGGGATTATCCTTGGTCTAGCGCCTGCTAGTGCCACCTTGATGAGCCTATATGCAGAACATGGTTATAGCTTTCGGGAATACAGTTTGAAGGAGGCCTGGTCTCTTTATAAGCAAAATTTTGTCTCAAGCAACCTGATTTTCTATAGCTTTCTAGGAGTGGATCTAGTTTTGGTTTATGGCCTGTATCTCTTGGTACAATTGCCTCATCAGACCATTGTTCATTTGATTGCGACCTTTTTAAATGTTCTAGTAGTTGCCCTGATCTTTTTGGCTTATACAGTATCTTTGAAATTACAAGTTTATTTTGATTTGTCCTATCGAAATAGCCTCAAACTATCCTTGATTGGCATCTTTATGAGCCTAGCAGCTGTGGCCAAGGTTCTCCTTGGGACCGTGCTACTTGTAGCAATTGGTTACTATATGCCTGCTCTGCTTTTCTTTGTAGGAATTGGGATGTGGCATTTCTTTATCAGTGATATGTTGGAACCGGTCTATGAAAGTATCCATGAAAAATTGGCGACAAAGTAGGATGAAGCAGTTTTGGCTACATACGCTTCTGCGAACCTACAGTTCAGTGATGATCATTATTATTGCGAGTTTTGCAATCTTACTCTCTTACGCTGACTGGGATTCACGGGAAAAGGAAGCCCAGAGAGTAGCCCAGCGTGTAACTGCTAGAACAGTGAGTGAAATTGAATATTACCATAGAGAATCAACCCAGATAGCTCAGGCTTTAGTTGAAAATCAAGCTCGTATTGAGGGAATCTATAAATACTTTAGCCTTAGCATGCCAGACTATTTTTACTGGCAATTAGAGCGGAAAGCTTCGCCTTATGTATCAGTCTCTCTGCATGAAAATGTTGATGACCTCTATGTTCGAAATGATTTTGTAACTGGAGTGGCCATTGCTTTTCAAGATTACAAGGAAGTCTATGTTTCTACTAAAGACAAACGTAGTGGAGAAAAAATCAGGGCTGAGGATTTCAAACCAGCAGGAAATAGTTTTGCCATTCCGGTGTCAGATCCAGTGTCAGATCAAGACTTAGGAGTGATTTACATCTCCTTGGATCCTGCTGTTTTATACCATGCCATTGATAATACTAGAGGTCATACTCCGATGGCAGTAACAGTGACCTCACCTTTTGATACGGAGATTTTTCATATTGGTGAAACAGTTGATAAGGAGAGTGAAAATTGGCTAGTTGGCTTAACCTCTCATGGATATCAGGTTCAGGTGGCAGTTCCCAAAAACTTTGTTTTACAAGGAACAGTGACTAGCTCTGCTTTGATTGTGGGCTTGAGCCTTCTCTTTATTATCATTCTTTATCTGACTTTGAGGCAGACTTTTGCTAATTACCAAAAGCAGGTAGTGGATTTAGTAGAATCCATTCAAGTCATTGCTCAAGGCGAAGAGGGGCGTCGGATTGACATTTCCGAAAAAGATCAGGAATTACTCCTAATCGCGGAGACGACCAATGATATGTTGGATCGCTTGGAAAAGAATATCCATGATATTTACCAGTTAGAGCTTAGTCAAAAAGATGCCAATATGCGAGCCTTGCAGGCGCAAATCAATCCTCATTTTATGTATAATACGCTGGAGTTCTTGCGCATGTATGCAGTTATGCAGAGTCAAGATGAGTTGGCAGATATCATTTATGAATTCAGTAGTCTCTTGCGTAACAATATTTCCGACGAAAGAGAGACCCTCCTCAAACAGGAATTAGAATTTTGCCGTAAATACAGCTATCTCTGCATGGTTCGCTATCCCAAGTCCATTGCCTATGGTTTCAAGATAGATCCAGAGTTAGAGAATATGAAGATTCCCAAGTTTACCTTGCAACCGCTGGTAGAAAACTATTTCGCGCATGGTGTTGACCACAGGCGGACAGATAATGTGATTAGCATCAAGGCTCTTAAACAGGATGGTTTTGTGGAAATTTTGGTGGTCGATAATGGTAGAGGAATGTCGGCTGAAAAGTTGGCAAATATCCGAGAAAAATTAAGTCAGAGATATTTTGAACACCAAGCCAGCTACAGTGATCAAAGGCAGTCTATCGGGATTGTCAATGTACACGAGCGTTTTGTGCTCTATTTTGGAGACCGCTATGCCATTACTATAGAGTCTGCAGAGCAAGCCGGTGTTCAGTATCGTATTACAATTCAAGATGAGTAGAAAGGGAGAAAATGTATAAAGTATTATTAGTAGATGATGAGTACATGGTGACAGAAGGTCTGAAGCGTTTGATTCCCTTTGATAAGTGGGATATGGAGGTCGTCGCAACAGCCAGTCATGCCGATGAAGCTCTAGAATATGTTCAGGAAAATCCCCTCGATGTCATCATTTCCGATGTCAATATGCCAGACAAAACAGGGCTTGATATGATTCGGGAGATGAAAGAGATCTTACCAGATGCTGCCTATATCCTGCTCTCAGGTTATCAGGAGTTTGATTATGTAAAAAGAGCAATGAACCTTAGTGTGGTGGACTATTTGGTCAAGCCTGTTGATAAGGTAGAGCTGGGAAATCTGCTGGAGAAGATTGCAGGTCAGCTCGGCGAGAGAGGGAAGAAAAGTCAGACTCTTAGTCAAGAATTAGACGAGGCTGGATTTGTTAGTTATTTAGGGGATAAGGAGAATTGGTGGATAGGTCTATCCAAGGAAAAACAAGGTTCCTTCACCATTCCCTACTATGTCTTGGGCCAAGACTGGCAGATTTTCATTTCTGACCAACCCCTAGATGGCTTAGTTGTTACACCTTTTGAAGCTCCTTATCAAGAACACTTTGAACGCTGGAAGCTGAATGCTGAGAAAACCCTCTTTTACGGTTCTGTAAATTTGCAGCAGTATGAGAGTCTCTTTGCCTATTACGAACCGATTTATAGGGTTATCATTCAGGGAAATCTCAATCAAATCGTAGAAGAGTTAAATCTCTTGGAGAAGGTAGTTCTTGAAAATACACCGCGTGTTCCGATTACTAAACAGCTTTTTATTCAGTTTGTCATGGATGTTTTCCATTTATTTGAGCATCTCAAAGCTGATGACCTGACAGACATCGTCAAAACCATTCATGCTATTCAATCCTTCGATGAATTGGTTTCTTATATCAAGGAAACTCTGACCAGCTTTTTCGGTCAATACCGTATGAATGAAAATGTGGTCAGTGTGCTGGAAGTCATTGGTCGTGATTACCAAAAAGAGCTTTCCCTCAAGGATATCAGTAAGGCTCTCTTTATCAATCCTGTCTATCTAGGGCAGTTGATTAAGCGAGAAACCGATTCGACCTTTGCAGAGTTACTAAACAAACAACGTATTAAGGCTGCCCAGCAGCTCTTGCTTTCAACCAGTGACAGTATCGAAGATATTTGTTATGCTGTTGGTTACAGTAACCTTGGATATTTCTATAAAGTGTTCCGAAAATTGTGCGGAAAATCGCCAAAAGCTTACCGAAAACAGGTAGAAACGATACTATAAGATTTGTATTCCTTTGCAAAAAGTGCTATAATATGAATAATATTATCAGGAGGTTCTATTATGAAAAAGAAACCAATTTATCTATGGGTCTTGCTAATCTTGTCTGCCCTTATTTCAGCTATGTCTCTGTTTGGAATGTTGAGTCCCTTACCTAGCAAAGAAGCCCTTCGTGCCGCTCAGAAACAAGTTGCAGGGGTCAGTGCTCAGCAATTAGAAGACAACATCAATTACAGCTATAGAGTAGCAGAATCAACTCATTCTATTTTTAATATGGCCTTGATTGTGCTATCTGCTATTTTAGTGGTTGTAGCGATTGTCTTCCTTATTCGTAAGAATTTGCAGTATGCAAATTATACTTATGTCGGCTATGTTTTGCTAGCCATTATTGGTTCGATTTATGGCTATGTTGGTTTACAGGACGCTGTGCAGTTAGTTCACGATGAAACCATGCGTTTAGGGATAAGTGTTATTTCACAAGCCGTTAGCATTCTCTCTATCGTCATCAATATTCTCTTCCTAGCCCTTGTCTTCTACAAGATATGGCGTCAACAAAAAGCCTTGGCTGAAGAAGAGGAAACAGAAGATCTTGCCTAAGTATTGACAAAAAAGAACTATCAAGTTACAATCTTGGTAGTTCTTTTTCGATTATAGATAAAATCATGGAGGTACATATGAAGACAATTTCTTTAGTTTATATTAGTCTGAGTGGCAATACTGAAAGTTTTGTGACGCGCTTGAAAGACTATCTCTTGTCCCAGTACGAGGGGATTGAGGTCCAAAAGATTCATATCAAGAATTTGGTAAAAGAAGGCCAAGATTTCTATGAAATGGACCATCCCTATGTCGCTTTTTTGCCAACCTACCTAGAAGGTGGGAATGGCGTGGATAACGGAGATGTCGAGATATTGACGACACCAGTGGGGGATTTTATAGCCTATGGTGATAATGCTAGTAAGTGTTTTGGCGTGGTTGGGTCAGGAAATCGTAACTTTAATAACCAATACTGCCTGACAGCTAAGCAATACAGTCAACGCTTTGGATTCCCTGTATTGGCTGACTTTGAAATGCGAGGCATGCTGGAAGATATCAAACGTGTCGCAGCGATTATCGCAGATTTGTATGAGTTGGAAAGGGAGAATTAAAATCAATATAAGAGGCGTTTGGGATTTTTCAACTGTTTTTTGAGTATAAACAGTCTTTGAGAACGCAAAAAAGCATAAGTTCAGGTCTTCGAAACCTTGTTCTTATGCTTTTTATCATAGAAATATTTGCTGAATTTTCTCTTGAAATGAAACCTTATACTCAATGAAAANNCGTGGTTTGAATTTGATTTGCGAAGAGTATTATCTTCATCTCGCGCTTGTCAGTTAACCTGCTTTTCCGATTGCGAGTGCGTAGATAAAGAAGATGGCGAAGCCAAAGAGGAAAATCAATCCCGCAATGGCAAGGTGTTTGAGCCAAGAAGGAAGATTTTTGTTTTCACGTGTTACCAAGGCGTAATTCAAAAGAGCAAAGAAAGGTGTTGTCAGGAAAGAGCCAATCATGGCAAAGCGGAGCATGGTTGAAACCTGACCAGCGAAGAACTTGATAATGATGATACCGATGATAGCAGTGATGGTCATCCAGATGTTCAAAGATTTACGATTGTCCTCTTTTTGACTGATTAGCAGTCGGAGAGATTCCTGATTAACGCGAGAATAGCCGTCAATAACAGTGATAACTGTTCCAAAGATACAGAGGAAGGCAATAAAAGTAATCAAGTAACGGGACCATTCGCCAAGAACAGAGGCATACATGCCCACGAATTGAGAGATGTATTTGACTGAAGCAGCTTCAACCGCTTGCCCTGTAGGATACTGAATCAGTGCTCCCAGTGCTACAAAGAAGACGGCTAGGATAGCTGTTCCAATATAACCAGTGTTAAAGTCAAACAGAGCATCTTCTGTGTTAAAGTTGACGGTCTTTCTCTTTTCAGCTGACCAAAGCGAATTGATAGCTGAAATTTCAATAGGAGCCGGCATCCATCCTAGGAGGGAGACGATGAAGGGCAGAGCTGCCATTTGCCAAGGTGTCTTCTCGACAAAATCAGAACTGTATTCTGGATGCTTGACCGCTGCGATGATAACTGCAAGAACAGTTGCAATGGTTAAGGCAGACATAATCCATTTGACCATGCCGTCTAAAAGTTTGTAGCCTCCAAAGAGTAGCATAGCCCAAATGATTGCAACGAGAATGAGGGACCACTGAGTAATGCTAAGTCCAATCATTGGGAAGGCACTGGCGATGATAGCTGAGCACAGAATGGCAACACCAGCCGTGTTGACCATAGCCGAAAAGACATTGAGGATAAAGAAAATCCAGAGATAGAGTTTTCCTTTTTCGGCATAACCTTCAACCAAAGTCTTTCCAGTATCAGCTGTGTATTCAGCACCAAAACGGAAAAATGGATATTTAAAGACATTGGCTAAGATGACCAAGAGAAGTAGAGACCAACCGTAAGAACCGCCAGCTTGAGTTGAGGATACAATGTGGGAACCTCCAACAGCGGCAGTTGCCATTAGGATTCCAGGTCCCATTGCTTTTAGCTTGCTTGCCCAGGTTGATTGATTTAAGGAAATAGCTTGCGACATGATAAATACTCCTTTTTGAATTTTCAGAATAATCTGTATATGTAATCTATATTCTACAAAAAATTTTTGGAAAATGCAAGAATATTTTGAAAAAAGATAGAAAATTTACAAAGAAGATCTGAAAATAACTGTTATGATAGTGATACTCTTCGAAAATCTCTTCAAACCACGTCAGCATCGCCTTACCGTAGGTATGGTTACTGANNTATCTGCAACCTCAAAACAATGTTTTGAGCAACCTGCGGCTAGCTTCCTAGTTTGCTCTTTGATTTTCATTGAGTATAAGGTGCAGCAGGATAAAGAAAAACCGAGAAGTTTCTTTCTCGGATTTGCTTATTATGAGTTTCTTACTTTCTATGCTCCAAGAGTTGATTGATATAGTCTACTTTTTTAGCTTCTCTTTTATAAAGAATAGCCCAAATGATAAGGTAAACAATCGCAAACTCAAGGATGAGCTGGAGATAGAAGAACCAGTGGAAAGGGAACCAACCTGCTAGAGTTGCTAGTGGGACAAAGCCAGCCAGCATAAGGAAGAAATGAGTCAGAGTGGCACGAAGCATGCTCCAGTCACGGCTGAATAAGCGGTTGCCAAAGTTGAAGAGCATACCGATGGCTGCCCAGATAAGAGTACAGTAGAGCAAGACCAGGGCACCGTGAACCTGATGTTGAGCCATCACTTGGCCGATGATAGAGTAGGGATTTAGTGGTGCGTAGGTATTTGGTGCATAAATGAGTGAAAAGATGATAGAGAGGATGAGGCCGATAAGAACACCGGTGGCTGCGTCGTAGAAGATTTGTTTTTTCATAGTTCTAATTTCTCCTTGATGGTTTTTAGATAACGGCGTGAAGAGTAGGTGAAGCTTTCGTTTTTCAAGAAAATTTCTACTAGGCCGTTGGGCGTAAGCTTGAGATGGGAGATGGAGTCGATATTGATGATTTCTGATTGGGAAATTTGGATAAAATTGGTTGGCAAGAGTTCAAGGATCTGATAGAGTCGTAAGTCAATGGTGTAGGTCTGACTTGCTGTTTCTGCTAGAACCTTCCGATTCTCGATATAGAAGCGTTGTATCTTACCAATCTTAACTAGATAGACCTGATCATCAATCTTTCCTTTGATTGTTTCTTTTTGGTCAAGATTTTCTGCGAACTCGATGACTTTCTGGACTTTATCTGTTGGCTGAGGTGCTTGGACAATCAGCTTTTCCTCCTTGTAAGTCTCACTAATCTGTAGTTCTACTTTCATAAATTTCTCTCCTTGTTTTTCATACAAAATTGTGATCACTTCTTGTACACCTTTATTAAACACTATTTTACTCCCTCTTGCAAGGTACTTTGTCTATGTGGAGGGATTTGGTTCCTATGTGGTGGAGCTTTTCTGTTCTTTCTGAAATATGGTATAATAGCACTAATCAATTTCTAGGAAAATAGATACGGAAAGGGGCTGAAAGATGTCTCATATTATTGAATTACCAGAGGTGTTGGCAAACCAGATTGCAGCTGGGGAGGTCATTGAACGTCCTGCCAGTGTGGTCAAAGAGTTGGTAGAAAATGCCATTGACGCGGGCTCTAGTCAGATTATCATTGAGATTGAGGAAGCTGGTCTCAAGAAAATCCAAATCACAGATAATGGTCATGGAATTGCCTACGATGAGGTGGAGCTGGCTCTGCGTCGTCATGCGACTAGTAAGATAAAAAATCAAGCAGACCTCTTTCGGATTCGGACGCTTGGTTTTCGTGGTGAAGCCTTGCCTTCTATTGCGTCCGTCAGCGTTTTAACTCTTTTGACAGCAGTTGAGGGCGCAAGTCACGGAACCAAGCTCGTCGCGCGTGGGGGTGAAGTTGAGGAAGTCATCCCAGCGACTAGTCCTGTGGGAACCAAGGTTTGTGTGGAGGATCTCTTTTTCAACACGCCTGCCCGTCTCAAGTATATGAAGAGCCAGCAAGCAGAGTTGTCTCATATCATTGATATCGTCAACCGTCTGGGCTTGGCCCATCCTGAGATTTCTTTTAGCTTGATTAGTGATGGCAAGGAAATGACGCGGACAGCAGGGACTGGTCAACTGCGTCAAGCTATTGCAGGGATTTACGGTTTGGCGAGTGCCAAGAAGATGATTGAAATTGAGAATTCTGACCTTGATTTCGAAATTTCAGGTTTTGTGTCCTTGCCTGAGTTAACTAGAGCCAACCGCAACTATATCAGTCTCTTCATCAATGGCCGTTATATCAAGAACTTTTTACTCAATCGTGCTATTCTTGACGGCTATGGTAGTAAGCTCATGGTAGGCCGTTTTCCACTGGCTGTCATTCACATTCATATCGACCCTTATCTAGCGGATGTCAATGTGCATCCAACCAAGCAAGAGGTGCGGATTTCTAAGGAAAAAGAACTGATGACGTTGGTCTCAGAAGCTATTGCAAATAGTCTCAAGGAACAAACCTTGATTCCAGATGCCTTGGAAAATCTTGCCAAATCGACCGTGCGCAATCGTGAGAAGGTGGAGCAAACTATTCTCCCACTCAAAGAAAATACGCTCTACTATGAGAAAACTGAGCCGTCAAGACCTAGTCAAACTGAAGTAGCTGATTATCAGGTAGAATTGACTGATGAAGGGCAGGATTTGACCCTGTTTGCCAAGGAAACCTTGGACCGATTGACCAAGCCAGCAAAACTGCATTTTGCAGAGAGAAAGCCTGCTAACTACGACCAGCTAGACCATCCAGAGTTAGATCTTGCTAGCATCGATAAGGCTTATGACAAACTGGAGCGAGAAGAAGCATCCAGCTTCCCAGAGTTGGAGTTTTTCGGACAAATGCACGGGACTTATCTCTTTGCCCAAGGGCGAGATGGACTTTACATCATAGATCAGCACGCTGCTCAGGAACGGGTCAAGTACGAGGAGTACCGTGAAAGTATTGGCAATGTTGACCAGAGCCAGCAGCAACTCCTAGTGCCCTATATCTTTGAATTTCCTGCGGATGATGCCCTGCGTCTCAAGGAAAGAATGGCACTTTTAGAGGAAGTGGGCGTCTTTCTAGCAGAGTACGGAGAAAATCAATTTATTCTACGTGAACATCCTATTTGGATGGCAGAAGAAGAGATTGAATCAGGCATCTATGAGATGTGCGACATGCTCCTTTTGACCAAGGAAGTTTCTATCAAGAAATACCGAGCAGAGCTGGCTATCATGATGTCTTGCAAGCGATCTATCAAGGCCAATCATCGTATTGATGATCATTCAGCTAGACAACTCCTCTATCAGCTTTCTCAATGTGACAATCCCTATAACTGTCCTCACGGACGTCCTGTTTTGGTGCATTTTACCAAGTCGGATATGGAAAAGATGTTCCGACGTATTCAGGAAAATCACACCAGTCTCCGTGAGTTGGGGAAATATTAAAAGTATAAAAAAGTCTGGGAAAAATGTTCAAAATCAGAAAAACGCATAAAATCAGGTGTTCAAAAACCTTGATTTTATGCGTTTTATCATAGAAATATTTACTTCATTTTTTCCTAATTCTTTTCGAAAATCTCTTCAAACCATGTCAGTTTTATCAGTAATCTCAAAACAGTGTTTTGAGCTAATTTTGCTAGTTTTGTCTGTAACATCGAAGTTGTGTTTTACCACTCTGCGACTGGTTTCCTAGTTTGCTCTATGATTTTCACAGAGTATTAAATTGCGATTTTGCCAAGTTTCTTTATTCGTCTAAAAGTAGAGTCTGTTCTATGCGTCTAATGTACGAATTAGGTTGACCATTTCAATAGCGCCTTGTGCACACTCAGAACCCTTATTTCCTGCTTTAGTGCCAGCTCGTTCTATGGCTTGTTCAATTGTATCTGTCGTTAGCACACCAAACATAACTGGGATTTCGCTATTTAAACTGATTTGGGCGATTCCCTTAGATACCTCGCTACATACATAATCATAATGACTTGTATTCCCTCTAATGACAGCTCCCAAGCAGATAATTGCATCATATTTTTTACTTTTTGCCATTTTTGATGCAATCAGAGGTATTTCAAAAGCTCCTGGAACCCAGGCTACCTCGATATCTTTCTCGTTTACATTCTCTCTTTTGAGATTATCCAGTGCTCCAGATAATAATTTTGAAGTTATAAATTCATTAAATCTCGCTACAACAATACCGATTTTAATATCGTTCGCTACTAAATTACCTTCATAAGTGTTCATTTATTTTTCCTCCATATTTAAAATGTGACCCATTCGATTTTTCTTTGTTTCTAAATAAAAACTATCGTAAGGATTGGCTTCTATTTCGATTGGTATTCTACTGGAAATGGTAATTCCATATTTTTCTAACTGTTCAACTTTGTCAGGATTATTTGTCAGTAAATGTAGTGACTGTAGTCCTAGGTCTTTAAGCATTTGTGCTCCAATATGATATTCTCTTAAATCACCTTCAAAGCCTAATGCAAGATTGGCATCAAGCGTATCCATGCCTTGATCTTGTAAATGATAGGCTTTTAATTTATTGATAAGTCCAATTCCTCGTCCCTCCTGTCGCAAGTAAAGTAAGACACCCGAACCATTCTCAACAATCATTTTCATAGCTTTATCGAATTGCTGTCCACAATCGCAACGTAAAGAGCCTAAAACATCTCCTGTTAAACATTCGGAGTGGACCCGACATAATACATTGGCTTCATCCTCTATGTTTCCCATAATAAGAGCAAGATGATGTTCCCCATTTAGTTTATCTATATAGCTAATTGCTTTGAAATTACCGTATCTAGTAGGCATATTGACAGTTGAAACTCGTTCTACCAGCTGATCATATACTTTTCTATATTCTTGTAATTCTTTGATGGTAATTAGTGGAATCTTGTGTTTCTTCGAGAACTGAATTAAATCATCTGTTCTCATCATTTTGCCATCATGATTCATTATTTCACAACATAGGCCACACTCTTTTAGTCCAGCTAATTTTAATAAATCAACAGTTGCTTCTGTGTGTCCATTTCTTTCTAGAACACCACCTTTTTTTGCAATTAAAGGAAACATGTGTCCTGGCCTGCGAAAATCAGAGGGTGTTATATCTTCAGCTACACACATACGTGCGGTCAGTCCTCTTTCCTCGGCAGAAATACCTGTGGTCGTTTCTTTATAATCAATTGAAACTGTAAAAGCAGTCTTATGATTATCTGTATTGTTTTCAACCATAGGTGAAAGCATTAATTGATTAGCTAAACTTTCGCTCATAGGCATACAAATTAATCCTTTGGCATAAGTAGCCATAAAATTAACATTTTCTGTTGTAGCTGCTTGTGCAGAACAAATTAAGTCTCCTTCATTTTCTCTATCCTTATCGTCTATAACAAGAACAAGTCGTCCCTTCTGCAATGCTTCTAATGCTTCTTGTATTTTTCGATATTCCATTGACTGATTATCCTTTCTGCTAAAATCCATTTTGATATAATAGTTCCTTAGATATTTCTGATTTTGGAGAATTATCCATCAGTTTTTGCACATATTTACCTAAGATATCATTTTCAAGATTTACTGTACTCCCGACTTGTTTACTCTTAAGAATGGTTTGTTCCAAGGTATGAGGGATAACAGATACTAAAAAGTTTACTTTGGAGACTTTAGCGACAGTCAGACTAATGCCGTCAATTGTAATAGATCCTTTTTCAACTATTAAATCTAAAATTTCTTTTTGTGTGTTGATTTGATACCATACAGCATTATCATCTTTTTTTATTGACGAGATTTTTCCTGTACCATCAATGTGTCCTGTAACGACGTGACCCCCAAGTCGACCGTTGACAGATAAGGCTCTTTCTAGATTCACCTCACTTCCATGTTTTAATAGAGTAAGAGCTGTTCGACTCCATGTTTCATTCATTACATCAACTGTAAAGGATTGATGATTGAAATGAGTAACTGTAAGACAGATACCATTTACTGCTATACTATCGCCTAAATGGATATCCGTTAATATTTTTGAGGCTTTAATTGATAGTTTACAATTACGAGAGTCTTTCTGTATTCTTTCAACTTTTCCGATTTCTTCAATTATTCCTGTGAACATGGATAAATCACTTCACTTTCTATGAGATAGTCATTTCCTATTTGAGAAAAAGCATAAGGTTTCAATCTAATAGCGTCATTTGGCAAAGAAATGCCTTCACCTCCGACAGGAAACTTGGCACTGCCTCCAAAAATTTTTGGTGCAATATATATTTTCAGCTCATCAACAATTTGTTGTTCCAAAGTACTCCAATTCATTAGACTGCCCCCTTCTAGAACTAGGCTATCAATCTGCATGTTTCCTAGATGTTGCATTAAACTCGATAAGTCTATATGATTGCCTTTTTTCTTTATGGAAAGTATTTCACAGCCATGATTTTGATATAGCTTCATTTTATTTTTGTCTTCAGAGGAAGTGGCAATGTAAGTTTTAATATCATTTGCTGTTTTTACGATTTTAGAGGTAAGAGGAGTTCGTAAATGTGTATCGCATATGATACGGATAGGATTTTTCCCTTCCTCCAATCTACATGTCAGCAAAGGATCGTCTTGAATAACAGTATTGACTCCCACCATAATTGCACTAACATGGTGTCGTAACTGATGCACATGCTTTCTTGCTTCTTCTTCAGTAATCCATTTGGATTGATTTGTTTTAGTGGCTATTTTTCCATCCATTGACATTGCATATTTCATAAAAACATAGGGTACATGCTGGGTAATATACTTTCTAAAACTTTTTATTAAGTTAAGACACTCATTTTCTAAAATTCCAACAGTAACTTGAAGATTATTTTCCTCAAGTATCTTTACTCCTTTTCCAGATACAATAGGATTACAGTCTAGGTTTCCAATGACTACTCTTGTAATACCACTATCGATTATAGCATCTATACAGGGAGGTGTTTTCCCGAAGTGACAACAGGGTTCAAGTGTTACATAAAGCGTCGCTCCGACAGGGGATTCTCTACAGTTTTTAAGAGCATTTCTCTCAGCATGTGGGCCACCAAAAAACTCATGATAACCTTGTCCGATGATGTGATTATCTTTTACAATAACTGCGCCGACCATAGGATTGGGATTGACGTAACCAGCCCCTTTTTGTGCCAGTTTTATTGCTAATTTCATATATTTTGAATCGCTCATCTCACTACCTCCAAAAAAAATATACCTTGAATAGGGGACTACTCAAGGCATACAAAAGAAAACTTATGCGATTAACAAAAATACTCTGAAATGACAAGTAATCATTTCAGAGCACGCAAAAAGCACAAATATACTTTTATCTTCTTTCATCCAGACTATACTGTCGGCTTTGGAATTTCACCAAATCATGCCTTTCGGCTCGTGGGCTATACCACCGGTAGGGAATTGCACCCTGCCCTGAAGATAGTTATTCAATTACAGATGATTATAGTACTTAATTTTGAATATGTCAACAGATAAATACCGATTGTTTTTGATATACTGTATTTGTGATAATCGATTCTCGCTCCTCGGATAAAGAAAATATGATATACTAGATAAACGAAATAAGAGAGAAGGAATACTATGTACGCATATTTAAAAGGAATCATTACCAAAATTACTGCCAAATACATTGTTCTTGAAACCAATGGTATTGGTTATATCCTGCATGTGGCCAATCCTTATGCCTATTCAGGTCAGGTTAATCAGGAGGCTCAGATTTATGTGCATCAGGTTGTGCGTGAGGACGCCCATTTGCTTTATGGATTTCTCTCAGAAGATGAGAAAAAGCTCTTTCTCAGTCTGATTTCGGTATCTGGGATTGGTCCTGTATCAGCTCTTGCTATCATCGCTGCCGATGACAATTCTGGCTTGGTTCAAGCCATCGAAACCAAGAACATCACTTACTTGACCAAATTCCCTAAAATTGGCAAGAAAACAGCCCAGCAGATGGTGCTGGACTTGGAAGGCAAGGTAGTAGTTGCAGGAGATGACCTTCCTGCTAAGGTAGCAGTGCAAGCTAGCGCTGAAAACCAAGAATTGGAAGAAGCCATGGAAGCCATGTTGGCTCTGGGCTACAAGGCAACAGAGCTCAAGAAAATCAAGAAATTCTTTGAAGGAACGACAGATACAGCTGAGAACTATATCAAGTCGGCCCTTAAAATGTTGGTCAAATAGGAGCAGAGCATGACAAAACGTTGTTCGTGGGTCAAGATGACCAATCCGCTCTACATCGCCTATCATGATGAGGAGTGGGGGCAGCCCCTCCATGATGACCAAGCATTGTTTGAGTTGTTGTGTATGGAAACCTATCAGGCAGGCCTGTCTTGGGAAACGGTGCTCAACAAACGTCAAGCTTTCCGAGAAGCCTTTCATGGCTATCAAATTCAAGCAGTCGCAGAGATGACCGATACCGAATTGGAAGCCTTGTTAGACAATCCAGCCATCATCCGAAATAGAGCCAAGATTTTTGCTACACGCGCTAACGCCCAAGCCTTTCTACGACTACAGGAAGAATATGGCTCTTTTGATGCCTATCTTTGGTCTTTTGTTGTGGGGAAAACGATCGTTAATGATGTTCCCGATTACCACCAAGCCCCAGCTAAAACACCCTTGTCTGAGAAATTAGCCAAAGATTTCAAAAAACGAGGCTTCAAGTTCACAGGCCCAGTCGCTGTTTTGTCCTTTATGCAGGCTTCAGGGTTGGTTGATGACCACGAGAACGATTGTGAGTGGAAGGGGCTTAAATGATGTCTAACAAAAATAAGGGAATTCTGATTTTTGCGATTCTCTATACAGTTCTCTTTGTATTTGATGGCGTTAAATTGCTGTCTTTCTTGATGCCATCTGCCATTGCAAATTATCTAGTTTATGTAGTTTTAGCTCTATATGGTTCTTTTTTATTTAAGGATAGATTGATCAAACAATGGAATGAGATTAGAAAGACTAAAAGGAAATTCTTCTTTGGCGTCTTAACAGGATGGCTTTTTCTCTTTCTGATGACTGTTGTCTTTGAATTTGTATCAGAGATGTTGAAGCAGTTTTTTGGGCTAGTCGGACAAGGTCTAAACCAGTCGAATATTCAAAGCACTTTTCAAGAGCAACCAATACTGATAGCTGTTTTTGCTTGTGTTATTGGACCTCTGGTAGAAGAATTAATTTTCCGTCAAACTCTATTGAGATATTTGAGAAAAAGTCTGCCAACTTGGCTGAGTATCTTTATAGCCGGCCTTGCTTTTGCCTTAACTCATATGCACAGCTTGGATCTATCCGAGTGGGTCGGTGCAGTCGGTTATCTAGGTGCTGGCCTTGCCCTTTCTATTACTTATGTGAAAGAAAAGGAGAATATCTACTATCCTCTACTTATTCACATGTTAAGCAACAGCCTCTCCTTGATCATTTTAGCTATCAGTAGTATGTGATGAAAATACCAGTAATGATACTGAGAAAAAGCTGAGAAACTTTTCCCAGCTTTATTTGTTATAGTCAAAGCGAATGACTTGTTCCTGTGTATCTACATGAGCATGGACTCCGAAGGGAACAATGGCTCTTGGAGTTGCGTGGCCGACATTTAGATTATAGATAATCGGGATATTGCTGTCAATAATATCCAATAGTGCCTCTTTATAGTCGTCATAGAAAGTTTCATCCATAGGTTTTCCGACCAGGAGTCCACTGATGACCGCGAATATGCCAGTGTTCTTTAAAGTCTGCAACATCTTTTTGAAGTCTCCTGGATCAGGCTTTTCTTCGCTTGTCTCTAGCAAGAGGATCTTTCCTTTCCAGTCTGACAAGTCAGGGAAAAGTTTGTATTGTTGGCAGAGCTCCGTGCTGTCTGCGTATCGAGAGTTGTCAAAGATATCGTAGAGGGATTCTAGGCAACCACCGAGGATTTTCCCCTCGAACTGGGCATTTCCTTGCAACAACTCAAAACCGGTATTTGCATGACTGACACGAGGTGTCCCCAGAGCCTTGGGACTAAAATCAGTTCGTTCATCATACCAAACGTCACTAGGGCGGATTTCTGAGATTCTTCCCGTATCAATCAATTCTTTGAAGTAGTGAAGGCTATAGGCTAGCATTTCTTTGTCTAATTCACAAATGTCTGCTAAGAAGGATTGACCATAAAAAGTTTTGATTCCTAGTTTATGCAACATGAGATGGTTCATGGTTGTATCTGAGAAGCCAAGAAAAATTTTTTGTTTGATAACCTTTTGTAGTTGGTCATTTTCAAAAAGATAAGGTAGTAAGCGATAGGTATCGTCTCCACCGATGGCACATAGGATCATATCGATGCTATCATCAGAAAAGGCATGAATCAAATCCTCTGCACGAGCTTCAGGATGGTTCTTGATAAAGTCTAATCCATTTAGCGAATGGGGCAAAAAGATAGGATTGAGTCTCAGGTCCTTGAGACGTTGGACACCCAAGTCCACTTCGTGTTTGACAAAATCCTCTCCGATAATGCCACTAGATAAACTAACAATACCAATAGTAGAAACCATATCTCATCCTCCTAGAAATAGATTGAGCCTATTTTATCACAAAATATAAGAGAAAGCTATGTGGGATTTCAGAAGAATACTTTTAATACTCTTCGAAAATCTCTTCAAACCACGTCAGTTTTATTTGCAACCTCAAAGCTGTGCTTTGAGCAACCTGCAGCTAGCTTCCTAGTTTGCTCTTTGATTTTCATTGAGTATGAGCCTATTTTATCACAAAAGATTAGATGGAGCTATGTGGATGTCAGAAGAATACTTTAAAATCAAAAAAGTAAGTGAAAAAGCAACCGCACCTGCAGTTGCTTTTATCGTTTTCTTATTCTTGATAGCGTGTTGGTCCTGCACTTGCACTACGGATATTCAAGCGTTTCTTGAGATAGAAGCGAAGGGCTAGGAGGGCTGCTCCAATAATAGCTAGTGGCAATGGATCCAGTACTGGGTTAAGGCTAGCTGGTAGGAAGCTTGTTGCAAAGAAGACAAGCAACCAAAGGAACATAGAAGCTAGGATAACTAGTACAGATTTCCAGAAAGGTGGACGTTGACTGCGATCCATATCTGGTCCATAGTATTGGTAAACAAAGTAGTACATCAAGTAGAAGGCAAATCCACCAACCAGTCCAACTAATAGAAGAGTAATCAATCCATAGCCGAAAGCTTGATCTGCCGCAAAGAAGGTTGTGAGGGCGCTGACAAGAGCAAAGAGGCTAGTGATGAAAAGAGCTGAGTCCATAATCATGAGTTTTGGATCATCATTTTCTTTTGGATGCTCTTTTTCGTACTGCTCTTTGACAGTGAAGCTATGAGCCCAATGAGTTGGTGCGCCGTATAGGGAACGGGCAGTTGTACCTTTAGATTGCTCCTCAAGGATTTGGGGAATGACTTCCTCAAAAATAGTCTGGATTTCAGCGTCTGTTTTCCCATCTTTGATGAATTGTTGGGTAGCAATGTGGACAAACTCTTGGTTTTTCTTAGTTAATTTTTGTAGATCAATCTGAGACATAGGAACTCCTCTTAGAACCATTTTTTATGGATGAGATAGAGAGTGAGCGAGACACTCATAGCAAAGGCGATAAAGACGATTAACCAGAAGGCATTTGGCTCTCCGTTTAGGGGGATTTCATTATCCTTAAAGTTCATCCCGTAGGCAGAAAAGACCATGGTTGGGATGGACATGACGATGGTCACAAGAGCCAAGGTTTTCATGATGTTGTTCTGGTTGTTAGAAATGATAGAGGCGAAGGTCTCTGTCATAGAATGCAAGACGTTTCCATAAATGTCTGCCATCTCGATGGCCTGTTGGGTTTCAATCAGGGTGTCTTCAAGCAGGTCTTCGTCCTCAAGGTATTTCTTGATATTGCTGGTTGAACTGGTCAATTTCTTAATCACGCGCTCATTTGTTTTGAGGGAGGCTTTGAAATAGACGATAGTTTTTTCCAATTCCATGAGCTCAATCAATTCTTCATTACGAGTTGATTGATGCAGTTGACTTTCGATTTGTTCACTCTTACGGTCAATCGAACGAAGGGCTGTTAGGTAAAGTTCTGCATTGCGATAGAGAATCTGGAAGATAAAACGTGAGCGCATGAAGGTATAGAAATTACGCAAACGACGGTTGATAAAGACATCAAGGACAGGTAGTGGTTCCAAACACGTAGTGATAATGGTTTCCTCAGTGATGATAATACCAAGCGGTATGGTTACGTAGTAGGTGCGGTTATTTCTTTCCTCCGTGACCGGCACGTCTACGATAATCAGGGTATACTCGTCTTCAATGGTAATACGAGACATTTCTTCCGCATCGAGCGGTGCTCGAAGGTCGGCAATATCAATATCGAAGGTGTTGGCGATTTCGAGTGATTCATTTTGAGTCGGATTGACGAGATTGATCCAAGTACCCGGTTCAAGCGTATCGATCTCTTTAAATTCAGTTGTTGTAGAGAGAAAAACTTGTTTCATATCCCTTATCCTTTCTCATTTTTCAGATTTTTTCACACCGTACTATTATACTACAAAATCGGCCTTTTGGGTAATAGAATCTCACTTTTTTTGGTATAATGGTAAGCAATAATGGACTAGAAAGAACAAAGATGCAAGATAAAATTGTCATTCATGGGGCGCGTGCCCATAATTTAAAAAATATTGATGTGGAGATTCCGCGAGACAAGTTGGTTGTCGTGACTGGCTTGTCAGGTTCAGGGAAGTCCAGTCTGGCTTTTGATACCCTCTATGCGGAGGGACAACGTCGCTATGTAGAGAGTTTGTCCGCCTACGCTCGTCAGTTCTTGGGAAATATGGAAAAACCAGATGTAGATGCTATTGATGGTCTCAGCCCAGCTATTTCCATCGACCAGAAAACGACTAGCAAAAACCCTCGTTCGACGGTGGGAACAACGACTGAAATCAATGACTATCTGCGTCTTCTCTACGCACGTGTGGGGACGCCTTACTGTATCAAGGGGCATGGAGCTATCAAGGCTTCTTCGGTGGAGCAAATCGTTGATAAGGTTTTGGAGTTACCTGAACGCCAGCGCTTGCAGATTTTGGCCCCTGTCATCCGCAAGAAAAAAGGTCAACATAAGAGTGTTATCGAGAAGGTTCAGAAAGATGGGTATGTCCGTGTCCGTGTGGATGGGGAAGTCTATGATGTGACCGAAGTGCCAGACTTGTCCAAGAGCAAGCAACACAATATCGATGTCGTGGTTGACCGTATTGTCATCAAGGAGGGCATTCGTAGTCGTCTCTTTGATTCCATTGAGGCTGCCCTTCGTATCGCAGAAGGCTATGTCATTATCGACACTATGGACGATTCGGAGTTGCTCTTCTCTGAGCATTATGCCTGCCCAGTTTGTGGATTTACTGTTCCAGAGTTAGAGCCACGTCTCTTCTCCTTCAATGCTCCTTTTGGCTCTTGTAGTGAGTGTGACGGTTTGGGCATCAAGTTGGAGGTGGATACTGATTTGGTAGTGCCAGACGCCAGCAAGACCTTACGTGAGGGAGCGCTAGCACCTTGGAATCCTATCTCATCCAACTACTATCCAAACATGCTAGAGCAGGCTATGACGACCTTTGGAGTGGATATGGATAAGCCTTTTGAGGACTTGTCAGAAGAAGATAAAAACTTGATTCTATACGGCTCAGATGGCAAGGAATTCCATTTCCACTATGAGAATGAATTTGGTGGCGTGCGCGATATCGACATTCCGTTTGAGGGAGTTATCAATAATATCAAACGTCGTTACCATGAAACCAATAGCGATTACACTCGCACTCAGATGCGTCTCTACATGAATGAGCTGACCTGCGGAACCTGTCAAGGCTATCGTCTCAATGACCAGGCCTTGTCTGTCCGTGTGGGCGGCCAGCAAGGGCCACATATTGGAGAAATCTCAGACCTGTCTATCGCTGACCACTTGGACTTGGTGAGCCAGCTGACCTTGTCTGAAAATGAAGCCATCATTGCTCGTCCCATTCTCAAGGAAATCAAGGATCGTTTGACCTTCCTTAATAATGTGGGTCTTAACTATCTAACCCTGTCACGTTCAGCAGGAACCCTTTCAGGTGGGGAAAGTCAGCGCATTCGTTTGGCAACCCAGATTGGTTCCAACCTATCAGGCGTCCTCTATATCCTAGACGAGCCGTCAATCGGTCTTCACCAGAGGGACAATGATTGCCTGATTGCCAGTCTGAAAAAGATGCGTGACTTGGGCAATACTCTTATCGTGGTGGAACACGACGAAGATACCATGCGTGAGGCTGATTATCTGATTGACGTTGGTCCTGGTGCCGGTGTTTTTGGTGGTGAGATTGTTGCAGCAGGTACACCTAAGCAAGTGGCTCGCAACAGCAAGTCTATCACAGGTCAGTACTTGTCAGGCAAACGTGTCATCCCAGTACCAGAAGAGCGCCGTGTCGGAAATGGTCGTTTTATTGAAGTGATAGGAGCGCGTGAGAACAACTTGCAAAATGTCACGGCTCGCTTTCCACTAGGAAAATTTATCGCAGTGACAGGTGTGTCGGGTTCAGGGAAATCGACTCTAATCAACAGCATTCTCAAAAAAGCCATTGCCCAGAAGCTCAATCGTAATTCAGACAAACCTGGTAAGTTTAAGACTATTACAGGTATTGAGCATGTCGACCGTTTGATTGATATTGACCAGAGCCCTATCGGACGGACGCCGAGGTCTAACCCAGCTACCTATACAGGAGTTTTTGACGATATACGTGACCTTTTTGCTCAGACAAATGAAGCCAAGATTCGAGGCTACAAGAAGGGGCGCTTCAGTTTCAACGTCAAGGGAGGTCGCTGTGAAGCTTGCTCAGGTGACGGGATTATCAAGATTGAGATGCACTTCTTGCCAGATGTTTATGTGGCTTGTGAAGTTTGCCACGGAACCCGCTATAACAGTGAAACCCTAGAAGTTCACTACAAGGAAAAGAATATTTCGCAGGTCTTGGATATGACGGTCAACGATGCGGTAGAATTTTTCCAACACATTCCGAAAATTCAACGCAAACTCCAGACCATCAAGGATGTAGGTCTAGGCTATGTGACCTTGGGACAGCCAGCTACCACCCTTTCTGGGGGAGAAGCCCAACGTATGAAGTTAGCTAGCGAACTCCACAAACGCTCGACAGGAAAATCTTTCTACATTCTGGATGAGCCGACGACAGGGCTTCATACAGAGGACATTGCTCGCCTGCTCAAGGTTTTAGCTCGCTTTGTAGACGATGGCAATACAGTCCTCGTCATCGAGCACAATCTGGATGTTATCAAGACGGCAGACCATATCATTGACTTGGGACCTGAGGGCGGTGTCGGTGGTGGAACCATCATCGTAACAGGAACTCCAGAAGAAGTAGCTGCCAACGAAGCCAGCTATACAGGACACTATTTGAAAGGAAAGTTACATCATGAATAAACGCGTACAAGCATTTCTAGCTAAAATGCAAGAAAAAGAACTAGATGGTATCATCATCAACAATCTTAAAAACGTCTATTATTTGACTGGTTTTTGGGGCTCAAACGGAACAGTCTTTATCAGCCGTGACCGTCAGGTCTTAGTGACAGACTCTCGCTATATCATCGCAGCTAAGCAAGAAACCAGTGGTTTTGAGATTGTGGCTGATCGTGATGAATTGGCTGTCATTGCAGGAATTGTTAAGGACATGGGCTTGACTCGTATCGGTTTTGAAGATGAGATTTCAGTGTCTTATTACCACCGTATGCAGGCAGCTTTTGCAGGTTTGGACTTGCTTCCACAAACTCAGTTTGTGGAAGGTCTTCGTATGATTAAGGATGAGGCAGAGATTGCAGCGATTCGCAAGGCTTGTTCTATCTCAGACCAAGCTTTCCGCGATGCGCTTGACTTTATCAAACCAGGAAAAACTGAAATTGAGATTGCCAACTTCCTTGACTTCCGCATGCGTGAGTTGGGAGCATCTGGCTTATCTTTTGATACGATCCTAGCTAGCGGTATCAATTCTTCTAAACCCCATGCCCATCCAATGCACAAACCAGTGGAGTTGGGAGAAGCCATTACCATGGACTTCGGCTGTCTCTATGACCACTATGTCAGTGATATGACCCGGACTATCTATCTAGGGCATGTTAGCGATGAGCAGGCAGAGATTTACAATACGGTTCTAAAAGCTAACCAAGCCTTGATTGACCAAGCTAAGGCAGGCTTAGGTTTCCGTGACTTTGACAAAATCCCTCGTGATATTATCATTGAGGCAGGTTATGGCGACTACTTTACTCACGGCATTGGCCACGGTATTGGTCTGGATATCCATGAGGAACCCTACTTTAGCCAGACTTCTACAGAAACTATTAAGACAGGTATGACCTTGACCGATGAACCAGGTATCTATATCGAAGGCAAATATGGCGTTCGTATCGAGGATGATATCCTGATTACAGAGGCAGGTTGTGAATTATTGACCCTAGCTCCAAAAGAGTTGATAGTCATTTAGTTGTTTGTCAAGAAAAAAGTACGAAAATGACGAAAAAAGTCAAAAAAAATTAAAAATAGGTCGCAAGTCGGATGTTTTTTATGGTATAATAGACTAAACTGATAGTAACATGTAGCGAAAGGGGTAGGTACATGATTAAAATTTATACAGTCTCAAGTTGTACTAGCTGTAAAAAAGCAAAAACCTGGCTTAATGCCCACCAGTTAAGTTATAAAGAACAAAACCTTGGTAAAGAAGGAATTACGCGAGAAGAATTACTGGATATTCTAACCAAAACAGATAACGGAATAGCCAGTATCGTCTCATCTAAAAATCGCTATGCCAAAGCCCTTGGAGTGGATATTGAAGATTTGAGTGTTAACGAAGTCCTCAATCTGATTATGGAAACACCTAGAATTTTAAAGAGCCCAATCCTTGTAGATGAAAAACGCCTGCAAGTTGGCTATAAGGAAGACGATATTCGTGCCTTCCTACCACGCTCTGTCCGTAATGTAGAAAATGCAGAAGCACGTTTGCGTGCAGCTCTATAAACATCAAGGCTGGGAGCAATTCCCAGTCTTATTCTATTTTAATTTCAAAAAGAAAGAAGAAAGAAATGAAAAAAATAGTTCTTGTTAGTCTAGCTTTCCTTTTTGTCCTGGTTGGTTGCGGACAGAAAAAAGAAACTGGACCAGCTACAAAAACAGAAAAAGATACGCTTCAGTCGGCATTGCCAGTTATTGAAAATGCTGAGAAGAATACAGTTGTAACCAAGACTTTGGTCTTGCCCAAGTCAGATGATGGTAGCCAGCAGACCCAAACCATTACTTACAAAGACAAGATTTTTTTGAGTCTAACTATCCAACAAAAGCGTCCAGTCTCAGATGAGCTGAAGGCCTACATTGACCAACATGGAGTGGAGGAAACTCAAAAAGCTCTTCTCGAGGCGGAAGAGAAAGACGACTCCATCATAGAAGCTCGTAAATTAGCAGGATTTAAGCTTGAAACCAAACTATTGAGCGCAACAGAACTTCAAACAACGACTAGTTTTGATTTTCAAGTTCTGGATGTCAAGAAGGCTTCTCAGTTAGAATATTTGAAGAATATTGGCTTAGAAAATCTTTTGAAGAATGAACCAAGCAAATATATTTCAGACAGATTGGCAAATGGTGCGACAGAACAATAGAAAATCCAAATAAATAAACTGCCTGAATTGTAGAAGGTAAGGAATTATGCTATAATGGTACTATTCTAAGGAAAGAGGGTGTTAGAATGGGATTTACTGAAGAAACCGTACGTTTTAAATTGGACGATTCCAATAAAAAAGAAATTAGCGAAACTTTGACAGATGTTTATGCTTCGTTGAACGATAAGGGCTACAACCCAATTAACCAAATCGTAGGTTACGTATTGAGTGGAGACCCTGCCTACGTTCCTCGTTATAATAATGCACGAAATCAAATCCGTAAGTATGAGCGTGATGAAATCGTTGAGGAATTGGTTCGCTACTACCTTAAAGGACAAGGAGTCGATCTGTAACCTATGAGAATTATGGGATTGGACGTCGGTTCAAAAACGGTAGGGGTGGCCATTAGCGATCCGCTCGGTTTTACAGCTCAAGGGCTTGAAATCATCCAAATCAATGAGGAGCAAGGCCAATTTGGTTTTGACCGCGTTAAGGAGCTGGTTGATACTTACAAGGTGGAACGATTTGTAGTGGGCCTGCCTAAAAACATGAACAATACAAGCGGACCGCGCGTAGAAGCTAGTCAAGCCTACGGAGCAAAGCTAGAAGAGTTTTTTGGTTTACCAGTAGACTATCAGGATGAACGCTTGACAACAGTGGCTGCTGAGCGTATGTTGATTGAACAAGCAGATATCAGTCGCAATAAGCGCAAGAAAGTCATTGATAAGTTAGCAGCTCAGCTGATTTTACAAAATTATTTAGATAGAAAATTTTAATATAAAGGAGAGGATATGTCACACGATCATAACCACGACCACGAAGAACGTGAACTAATCACACTAGTAGATGAGCAAGGAAATGAAACCTTGTTTGAAATCCTTTTGACAATTGATGGAAAAGAAGAATTTGGTAAAAACTATGTTCTTCTAGTACCAGTTAACGCAGAAGAAGACGAAGACGGACAAGTTGAAATCCAAGCTTACTCATTCATCGAAAACGAAGATGGAACAGAAGGCGAATTGCAACCAATCCCAGAAGACTCAGAAGACGAATGGAACATGATTGAAGAAGTCTTCAATAGTTTTATGGAGGAGTAAAAATGTTCAGTGAACATTTTTACCCTTATGCTAAAAATAAAGACCATAAGTAAGTCTGGGAGACTGTATCAGCCCAACTCCCAGAAATGGGGAAGAGTTGGAACGTCCTGTGGACGTTTTTAGCCCAAGTTAATATTCATAGTTGTTAGTGATTAGCTAACCAGGTGAGAGGTCGGGACGAAAATCCTGACCTCATTTTTTGTTATCTACGGAATTTTGCTAGATAATTGATTAGACTTTTGTCAAGGAGATGTGTATGTTTGAAGTAGGAGAATGGCTTTATAGTCGGATTGGTTTGAATTTTCGATCAGGTTTAGGCCGAATACAGCAAGCGGTGGATTTGTTAGGGAATCCAGAGAAGTCTTATCCTATTATCCATGTAACAGGGACTAATGGGAAAGGATCTACCATTGCTTTTATGAGGGAGTTATTTATGGGGCATGGCAAAAAAGTCGCGACCTTTACCTCCCCTCATATCGTCTCTATCAATGATCGAATCTGCATTAATGGGCAACCTATAGCAGACACAGACTTCATCCGTTTGGCTGAGCAGGTCAAGGAGATGGAAAAAACGCTTCTGCAAACCCATGACCAGTTGTCCTTTTTTGAATTGCTGACCTTGATTGCTTTCCTCTACTTTAGGGAGCAAGAGGTGGATTGGGTTTTACTAGAAGTGGGAATTGGTGGCTTACTTGACACGACCAATGTGGTAACTGGAGAGCTTGCTGTCATTACCTCCATCGGGCTCGATCATCAGGAGACTCTGGGTGATAGTCTGGAAGCAATCGCAGAGCAGAAAGCTGGTATTTTCAAGGCTGGTAAGAAGGCAGTGATTGCAAAATTGCCTTCAGAAGCTAGGCTTGTCTGTCAGAAAAAAGCCGAATCTTTAACTGTTAACCTTTATCAGGCAGGTCAAGATTTTTTAATGCTGAATGGTGATTTTTCAAGCTCTTTACTAAATCTTTCACAGCTGGACATAGGCTTAGAAGGAGTCTATCAGCAGGAGAATGCAGCCTTGGCGTTGCAAACTTTTCTTCTTTTTATGGGAGAAGGAAAGGAAGCTGTTGATGAACAGGCTGTAAGAAAGGCCTTGGAACAGACCCATTGGGCTGGTCGCTTGGAGCGTATTCGCCCACAGATTTATTTGGATGGTGCTCATAACCTCCCTGCCTTGACTCGCTTGGTTGAGTTTATCAAAGAAAAAGAGCAGGAAGGCTATCGACCTCAAATCCTCTTTGGATCCTTGAAACGTAAGGATTATCAAGGGATGTTGGGTTATCTGACTGAAAATTTACCTCAAGTGGAACTCAAGATGACTGGCTTTGACTATCAAGGGTCTTTGGACGAGACAGATGTAACAGGTTACCATGTAATTCCCTCTTACCGAGAATTTATCAGCAGTTTCGAAGAAAGGGCAGACGCTCAAGACTTGCTGTTCGTTACAGGGTCTCTCTATTTTATCTCAGAAGTACGGGGCTACCTGCTGGACCGTGAGCAGATAAATTGACCTCCTTTTTTGAACTTGTTATACTAGGGGAATTGCTGGTTAGAGAAAATTTCTCTAAATTGGTAGCAGAAAGGAAATCCATCATGAAATTAACAAGATTCACACTTTCTCTTGCTTCTCTAGCAAGTCTTAGTCTCTTAGTAGCTTGTTCACAAAGAGCTCAACAGATTCAACAACCAGCAGCTCAAGCGCAAACACAACAAACTCAGCAATCACAACCTACTGCTTCATCGTCTACAGAAAATACAAACCAGGTAGCAATAAGTTCTTCATAAAATGCACCTGAGGCTCAACCGACTGATATTGATGGGACTTATACAGGCCAAGATGACGGAGACCGTATCACTTTAGTGGTAACTGGAACGACTGGTACATGGACTGAGCTCGAATCTGACGGGGATCAGAAAGTCAAACAGGTCACATTTGATGCAGCAAATCAACGCATGATTATTGGCGATGATGTCAAAATTTACACTGTAAACGGTAATCAAATCGTCGTAGACGATATGGATAGAGACCCATCGGACCAAATCGTTTTAACTAAATAAGACTATGCAAGTAGAAAATAATCATAAATACTTGCCTTCTGTCGAATACCTGAGTTATACTAGTATCAATTACTTGTTTTTAGCATTCAAAATATCAAGGAGGAGATATGAAATATAGAAAATTTCAATTATTGATGTCCAAGTATGGCTTTAGTCTTTCGATTATGCTACTTGAACTTTGTCTGGCTTTTGGTCTCTTTCTTTATTTAGGACGCATGGCTCCCATTTTATGGATTACTGTTCTCATTCTACTGAGTATCATCACAATTATTTCGATAGTCAACCGTAATACGACTCCTGAGAATAAGGTAACCTGGTTATTAGTAGCCTTTGTGCCAGTATTTGGCCCCTTGCTCTATCTGATGTTTGGTGAGAGGAGATTGTCCAAAAAAGAAATCAAACAACTGAAGAAGCTAGACTCCATGCATTTCCAAGAAGCAAATAGCCAGCTACTAAAAGAGGAATTAAAAGAAAGTGACAAGGCGGCATATGGCGTCATCAAGTCCTTATTGAGTATGGATACCAATGCCGATGTCTATGATCAAACTGCCTCTACATTTTTTCCTAACGGAGAAGCTATGTGGAAAAAGATGGTAGAAGATCTTAAAAAGGCTGAAAAATTTATTTTCTTGGAATATTACATTATAGAAGAAGGTTTGATGTGGAATCGCATACTAGATATACTAGAGCAAAAGGTCGCTCAAGGAGTTGAGGTTAAACTGCTCTATGATGATATCGGCTGTATGGCTACTTTAACAGGAGATTATGCACATCGACTTCGTCAGCTGGGCATCGAGGCCCATAAATTCAATAAAGTTATTCCTCGTTTGACAGTGGCCTATAATAACAGAGATCATAGAAAAATATTGATTGTTGATGGTCAGATAGCTTATACAGGAGGCATTAACTTAGCCGATGAGTACATTAACCATGTCGAGAGATTTGGTTATTGGAAGGATAGTGGAATTCGCTTAGACGGACTAGCAGTAAAAGCCCTGACACGCTTGTTTTTAACCACTTGGTACATCAATCGAGGAGAGATTAGTGATTTTGATCAATATCATTTAGAAAATCATTCTATCCCAAGTGACGGTTTAACCATTCCATACGGAAGTGGACCCAAGCCAATTTTTCGAACGCAGGTAGGGAAAAAGGTTTATCAGAGTTTGATCAATCAAGCAACTGAATCGGTTTATATTACTACACCTTATTTGATCATAGATTATGATTTAACGGAGACAATCAAAAATGCTGCTATGAGAGGGGTCGATGTTCGGATTGTCACCCCTTACATACCAGATAAGAAGTTCATTCAGTTAGTCACAAGAGGGGCTTATCCAGACCTTCTTTCTGCTGGAGTTCGGATTTATGAGTATAGTCCAGGTTTTATTCATAGTAAGCAGATGTTGGTAGACGAAGATTTTGCGGTGGTGGGGACAATCAATCTCGACTACCGAAGCTTGGTGCACCATTATGAAAATGCAGTCTTACTCTATAAAACTCCTTCTATAATGGAAATAGCCCGAGATTTTCAAAATATATTTGCAGATTCTCAGGAAGTCTATCCTCATTCTATCAAAACGAGCTGGTATCAAAAGCTTGTAAAAGAAATCGCCCAGTTATTCGCCCCAATCTTATAAGAAATCTAGGACTTAGGAAATGACCGAGTCCTCTTTTTCTTGCTTTTTACGAATAAGAAGATGTAGGAGGAACGATGCTGACTCAGAAAGAAATAAACTATATCCTGACATTCAAACAGACACATTTACACCGCTTTCGGGAAATTGAAACCTTTGTGAAACTATGCAAAAAATCACTCAAACAGCCATCGCAAGCTGACAATCCTAGGACTTTTTGATATACTAAGACAGATAAATTGAATAGGAGAAACGATATGAGTGTGTATGGTAGAGTAAAAGAAGTTCATAAGGAGAATCGTGAACCTCTAGAATACCAAATCGAACAAGAATCGCATCATCGTGAATCAAGTCGTCTTCCTTTGGTGAAAATTTTACTATGGAGTACGCTTGTAACGGGGATAACTCTAGGAGTACCGCTATTACTTGATTTAATGAGTGCACAAGAAGTGCAGGATTTTTATGCAGGTTGGGCGCTTCATCAGACAGGGAAGATTTACAGCGACTATTATGGAAGTCAAGGTTTACTTTATTATTTGCTGACTTACGTGACTCAGGGCGGATTTTTCTTTGCCATCTTTGAGTGGTTAGCCTTGGTAGCAGGAGGATTTTTCCTTTTTAGATCAGCGGACACCTTGACAGAGCAAGGAGACCAAGCTGGACATCTGGTGACTATTTTTTACATGCTAGTTACAGGTCTTGCTTTTGGTGGAGGCTATGCGACTCTTTTAGCGCTTCCTTTCTTATTCGCAGCCTTTAGTTTAGTTGCGGCTTACCTAAGCAATCCAAGTCATGATAAGGGATTTGTACGGATTGGGCTAGCTTTGGCAGGCGGATTTTTCTTTGCTCCCTTATCATCGCTCCTGTTTATTGCTGTAGTGAGTTTAGGCTTGTTGGTCTTTAACCTTGGGCATAGACGCTTTGTGCATGGGTTTTATCAGTTTCTTGCAGTGGCTTTAGGTTTTTCACTTGTCTTTTATCCAACTGCCTACTATAGTGTTGCAACAGGAAGTTTTGGGGATGCCATTAGTGGTATTCGCTATCCCATTGACAGTATTCGCTTTGATTTCACTTCTAAAATTTTAGAGAATATGGCTTTTTATGGCTTGTTGTCCCTTGGTTTGGGATTTGTGGTTTGTATCTTTTTAGGTCTCTTTCAATCCAAACCCTCTAAACTATACGTCATTTCGGTTCCTGCAAGTCTTGTGACAATTTTAGGTTTGATTTTACTTTTCTTTTCACAAGAGCCTCTGCACGCTTCTTATTTGATGGTCGTCTTTCCTGTTTTTCTACTTTTATTGGTAACCAATATTAAGAGTCAACAGAGGGGGCGTAGTGTTAGACGAAGACGAAGAGAAACGCCAGTTAGTCTATGGAGTCGTTTCTTCAAAGGAAATCTATATCTGCCAGTTTTAGGGCTTGTCTATCTTTTGTCTATTCCTTTTTTGATGAAGTTAGTCCTTTATCCGGTACCTTATCAAGAACGTAATCGTCTTGCTGATTTGGTAAAAGAGGAGACAAATACGGAAGATGCTATCTATGCATGGGATGATACTGCGACTCTTTATCGTAAGAGTGAGCGCTTGTCGCCATCGGCGATTTTGTCTCCCGTGCACTATACAGCAACTGAGGAAAACCGGAATAAGCTACTCAATGACTTGAAAGAGAAACAACCCAAGGTGATTGTGGTGAATGACAAGGTGCCAGTCTGGTCTGAAGTAGAAACAATCTTGAAAGAAAATTACCAACAAGTAAAGACGGATTACTCAGAGTTTAAAGTCTATAAAATCAAATAACCAAATCAATATCTTGTGTATTTTTAAAAATTTTATGATTTTTACCACAAGATATTGATTTTTCTTTTTAGAGTGGTATAATACTTTTTAGAAAGAACATTTTAGAAAAGAGCATGCATATGATTGCACTAGAAGAAAAAATTACAATTTTGCCAACTCTCTTCGTCGAGAAACGAGATGGGAGACGTGTTGTATTTGATGTGGACAAGATTGACAAGGCTCTCCACAAGGCGGCAGACAAGGTTATGGATGTGACACCCTTGGTCGAAAAACGCCTCAATGCTCTGACCGAGCGAATTGTCACAGAAATTCATAGTCGCTTTCCAAAGGGAGTGAAGATTTATGAAATTCAAAATATCGTAGAACATGAACTCCTTGAAGCCAAAGAATATGCGCTGGCTGAGGAGTATATTACTTATCGGACGCAGAGGGATTTTGAGCGATCAAAAGCTACAGATATCAACTTTAGTATTCATAAGCTTCTTAATAAAGATCAGGCAGTTGTCAATGAAAATGCCAATAAAGACAGCGATGTCTTTAATACCCAGCGTGATTTGACAGCAGGCATTGTTGGGAAATCAATCGGACTGCAAATGCTTCCCAAGCACGTAGGCAATGCCCACCAAAAGGGGGATATTCACTATCACGATTTGGACTACAGTCCCTATACCCCTATGACCAACTGCTGTTTGATTGATTTCAAGGGGATGTTGGAAAATGGTTTTAAGATTGGAAATGCAGAGGTAGAAAGTCCCAAGTCTATCCAGACTGCGACAGCACAGATTTCTCAAATCATCGCCAACGTTGCTTCTAGCCAGTACGGTGGCTGTTCAGCTGACCGTATCGATGAAATCCTGGCGCCTTATGCAGAGAAGAACTATCAAAAACATCTCAAAGATGCAGAAGAGTGGGTCTTGCCTGAAAAACGGGAAGATTACGCTTGGAAGAAAACGCAAAAGGACATCTACGATGCCATGCAATCTCTTGAGTATGAAATCAACACCCTCTTCACTTCAAATGGACAAACACCTTTTACTTCGCTCGGTTTTGGTCTAGGAACCAATCGTTTTGAGCGGGAAATTCAAAAAGCTATCTTGAACATCCGAATCAAGGGACTTGGTTCAGAACACCGCACAGCTATCTTCCCTAAACTTATCTTCACGCTTAAAAGAGGACTCAACTTAGAAGAAGGGACTCCCAACTACGACATTAAGCAGTTGGCTCTTGAGTGTGCAACCAAGCGGATGTACCCAGATGTCTTGTCTTACGATAAGATTATCGAGTTGACAGGTTCTTTCAAGGTTCCTATGGGTTGCCGCTCCTTCCTTCAAGGATGGAAGGATGAAAATGGTGTAGAAGTCAATTCAGGTCGCATGAACCTTGGTGTTGTGACAGTTAACCTACCTCGTATTGCTCTTGAGTCTGAGGGCGACATGAATAAGTTCTGGGAAATCTTCAACGAGCGAATGAATATCGCAGAAGATGCTCTTGTTTACCGTGTCGAACGCACTAAAGAGGCGACACCAGCGAATGCTCCTATCCTTTATCAGTACGGTGCTTTTGGCCATCGTCTAGGTAAAGAAGAAAGTGTTGACCAGCTCTTTAAGAATCGTCGTGCGACCGTTTCGCTGGGCTATATCGGCTTGTATGAAGTAGCGACAGTTTTCTTTGGTAACAGCTGGGAAAGTAATCCAGATGCTAAGGAATTCACGCTAGACATCATTCACGATATGAAACGCCGTGTAGAAGAGTGGTCAGACCAATATGGCTACCATTTCTCTATCTACTCAACACCATCCGAAAGTCTGACAGACCGTTTCTGCCGACTAGATATAGACAAGTTTGGCTCTATTCCTGATATCACAGACAAGGAATACTACACCAACTCTTTCCACTACGATGTTCGTAAAAATCCAACACCGTTTGAAAAATTGGACTTTGAGAAAGTCTATCCAGAAGCAGGTGCGTCAGGTGGTTTCATCCATTATTGTGAGTATCCAGTCCTTCAGCAAAATCCAAAGGCCTTGGAAGCTGTCTGGGATTATGCTTATGACCGTGTAGGCTATCTAGGCACCAATACTCCGATTGACCGTTGCTACAAGTGTGACTTTGAAGGGGATTTTGAACCAACTGAGAGAGGGTTTGCTTGTCCAAACTGTGGCAATAGCGACCCTAAAACAGTAGATGTGGTGAAGCGAACTTGTGGCTACCTAGGTAATCCTCAAGCAAGACCGATGGTCAACGGGCGTCACAAGGAAATCGCTGCGCGTGTCAAACATATGAATGGTTCAACGATTAAAATAGCTGGGCATCAAGTAACAAATTAGAAAGAAATGAAATGGGAAAATATCAACTAGACGATAAGGGGCGCGCACAAGTGACCCGTTATCACGAGAAACACTCTAAAGATGGAGCTGGTAAGAAAGAACGCTTGCTTAGCTTCAGAGAACAATTTTTAAACAAGAACAAGAAAAAATAAAAGTGAGAGCCAGCTCTCGCTTTTCTCATAGTGGGAGGTAAGGATGGAATTACGCAGACCAAGATTAGCGGATAAGAAAGCTGTTTTAGATATGATGACAGAGTTTGAAAAATTTCAGTCGCCTCACGACGGCGGTTTCTGGGATACAGAGAACTTTGTGTATGAAGACTGGTTAGAAAGCAATCAGGAACAGGAAATGGGGATTAATCTGCCTGAAGGATGGGTTCCTGCAATTCAGTTAGTGGCTTTTTCTGAGAAAGGTCAAGCAGTTGGATTTCTTAATCTCCGGTTGCGCCTCAGTAACTTTCTACTAGAAGAAGGTGGCCACATTGGCTACTCCATTCGTCCATCTGAAAGAGGCAAGGGTTATGCAAAAGAGACTCTCCGTCAGGGCTTGCAAGTTGCTAAGGAAAAGAACATCAAGAAAGCTCTGGTGACCTGTAGCGTGAATAATCCTGCTAGCAGAGCAGTCATTCTAGCAAATGGTGGAATATTTGAGGATGCTCACAATGGAGTCGAGCGTTATTGGATAGAGGTAGCGAATGAATAATCCAAAACCACAAGAATGGAAAAGCGAGGAACTTAGTCAAGGTCGTATCATTGACTACAAGGCCTTTAACTTTGTTGATGGCGAAGGCGTGCGTAACTCTCTCTATGTATCAGGCTGTATGTTTCACTGCGAGGGATGTTATAATGTTGCGACTTGGTCTTTTAATGCTGGCATTCCCTATACAGCAGAATTAGAAGAGCAGATTATGGCAGACCTTGCCCAACCCTATGTTCAAGGCTTGACTTTGCTGGGAGGGGAGCCTTTTCTTAATACTGGCATTCTCTTGCCTCTAGTTAAACGCATCCGAAAGGAATTGCCAGACAAGGACATTTGGTCCTGGACCGGCTACACTTGGGAAGAAATGATGTTGGAAACTCCAGATAAACTGGAACTCTTGTCACTGATTGACATTCTTGTCGATGGAAGATATGATCGAACTAAGAGAAATCTTATGCTCCAGTTTCGAGGTTCGTCTAACCAACGAATTATCGATGTGCAAAAATCGCTCAAAAGTGGGCAAGTAGTGATTTGGGACAAGCTCAATGACGGAAAAGAAAGCTATGAACAGGTGAAGAGAGAATGAAGAAAAAGGACTTAGTAGACCAACTAGTCTCAGAGATCGAGACGGGGAAAGTCAGGACACTGGGAATATACGGTCATGGAGCTTCAGGTAAATCAACCTTTGCACAGGAATTGTACCAAGCTTTAGATTCTACTACAGTAAATTTGCTAGAGACAGATCCTTATATCACCTCAGGACGCCATCTGGTAGTACCCAAGGACGCGCCGAATCAAAAGGTGACAGCCAGTCTGCCAGTGGCGCATGAACTGGAGAGTTTGCAGAGAGATATCCTTGCCTTGCAGGCGGGTATGGATGTCTTGACAATTGAAGAACCTTGGAAGGCTAGTGAGGTCTTGTCTGGAGTCAAACCAATTTTGATTGTCGAAGGGATGTCTGTTGGCTTTCTACCCAAGGAACTCTTTGAAAAAACCATCTGTTTCTACACGGATGAGGAGACCGAATTAAAGCGACGCCTTGCTAGAGATACGACTGTGAGAAATCGTGATGCATCCTTTATATTGGCTAGCCATCAGATGAGACGGGAGCAGTATCTGCGATACTATAAAGAAACTGAGTCAAGGGCGGACATTCTAGTGGACCAATCAGAAGGTAAATTTGATGTCAAGAGGACTTAACTTATATGGAAGAAAATCCCTAATTTTAAAAAGAAAAAATAGGAAAACAGTTTCATCGTAAAAAAACGAAAAAACAGCAACAAATCCCTTGCAATCGCAGGGGCTTTGTGTTATTCTATTATGGTGCTGTAAATTACAGCTTTAGCTTTGATGCAAGAGGTTGCGACACGCTCGGTTGCATTGCCACGCAACACCGCGTCGGTTTTCTTGTGGAGCTAGCCTATTATCTTAAATAGACGAAAAGGAGAAAAAGATGGCAAACAAAAAAATCCGTATCCGTTTGAAAGCTTACGAACACCGTACGCTTGATACAGCGGCTGCAAAAATCGTAGAATCAGCTACTCGTACAGGTGCACAAGTTGCGGGTCCAATCCCACTTCCAACTGAACGTAGCCTCTACACAATCATTCGTGCGACTCACAAATATAAAGACTCTCGCGAACAATTTGAAATGCGTACACACAAACGTTTGATCGATATCGTTAACCCAACTCAAAAAACAGTTGATGCTTTGATGAAATTGGATCTTCCAAGTGGTGTAAACGTAGAAATCAAACTTTAATCTAAAATATAAAAGAGCAGAGGCTGGTGTTTCAATCTAATTGAACACGGGCTAAACTCGGTGTGAAAAAGATAAACTTCCTAGTGTCTGCTAGACACTGCGTCAGTTTCCTATTTTCACTTTGAGTTTGACGCCCTTTGTATCTTAGACCTGAGCATAAAAAACGCTCGTTAAAAACTTTTTGAATAAAAAATATAGAAAAGGAACTATTTTCTCATGACAAAAGGAATCTTAGGGAAAAAAGTGGGAATGACTCAAATCTTCACTGAAGCTGGCGAATTGATCCCTGTAACAGTTATTGAAGCAACTCCAAACGTTGTTCTTCAAGTTAAAACTGTTGAAACAGACGGATACAACGCTATCCAAGTTGGTTTTGGTGACAAACGCGAAGTATTGAGCAACAAACCTGCTAAAGGACATGTAGCGAAAGCTAACACGGCTCCTAAGCGCTTCATTCGTGAATTCAAAAACGTTGAAGGCTTGGAAGTTGGTGCTGAAATCACAGTTGAAACATTCGCAGCTGGAGACGTTGTTGACGTAACGGGTACTTCTAAAGGTAAAGGTTTCCAAGGTGTTATCAAACGCCACGGACAATCACGTGGACCAATGGCTCACGGTTCTCGTTACCACCGTCGTCCAGGTTCTATGGGACCTGTTGCACCTAACCGCGTATTCAAAGGTAAAAACCTTGCAGGGCGTATGGGTGGCGACCGCGTAACAATTCAAAACCTTGAAGTTGTACAAGTTGTTCCAGAAAAGAACGTTATCCTTATCAAAGGTAACGTACCAGGTGCTAAGAAATCTCTTATCACTATCAAATCAGCAGTTAAAGCTGGTAAATAATAAAGAAAGGGGAAATCAGTCACAATGGCAAACGTAACATTATTTGACCAAACTGGTAAAGAAGCTGGCCAAGTTGTTCTTAGCGATGCAGTATTTGGTATCGAACCAAATGAATCAGTTGTGTTTGATGTAATCATCAGCCAACGCGCAAGCCTTCGTCAAGGAACACACGCTGTTAAAAACCGCTCTGCAGTATCAGGTGGTGGACGCAAACCATGGCGTCAAAAAGGAACTGGACGTGCTCGTCAAGGTTCTATCCGCTCACCACAATGGCGTGGTGGTGGTGTTGTCTTCGGACCAACTCCACGTTCATACGGCTACAAACTTCCACAAAAAGTTCGTCGCCTAGCTCTTAAATCAGTTTACTCTGAAAAAGTTGCTGAAAACAAATTCGTAGCTGTAGACGCTCTTTCATTTACAGCTCCAAAAACTGCTGAATTTGCAAAAGTTCTTGCAGCATTGAGCATCGATTCTAAAGTTCTTGTTATCCTTGAAGAAGGAAATGAATTCGCAGCTCTTTCAGCTCGTAACCTTCCAAACGTGAAAGTTGCAACTGCTACAACTGCAAGTGTTCTTGACATCGCAAATAGCGACAAACTTCTTGTCACACAAGCAGCTATCTCTAAAATCGAGGAGGTTCTTGCATAATGAATTTGTATGATGTTATCAAAAAACCTGTCATCACTGAAAGCTCAATGGCTCAACTTGAAGCAGGGAAATATGTATTTGAAGTTGACACTCGTGCACACAAACTTTTGATCAAGCAAGCTGTTGAAGCTGCTTTCGAAGGTGTTAAAGTTGCCAATGTTAACACAATCAACGTAAAACCAAAAGCTAAACGTGTTGGACGTTACACTGGTTTTACTAACAAAACTAAAAAAGCTATCATCACACTTACAGCTGATTCTAAAGCAATCGAGTTGTTTGCTGCTGAAGCTGAATAATCTAAGGAGGAAATATCGTGGGAATTCGTGTTTATAAACCAACAACAAACGGTCGCCGTAATATGACTTCTTTGGATTTCGCTGAAATCACAACAAGCACTCCTGAAAAATCATTGCTTGTTGCATTGAAGAGCAAGGCTGGTCGTAACAACAACGGTCGTATCACTGTTCGTCACCAAGGTGGTGGACACAAACGTTTCTACCGTTTGGTTGACTTCAAACGTAACAAAGACAACGTTGAAGCGGTTGTTAAAACAATCGAGTACGATCCAAACCGTTCTGCAAACATCGCTCTTGTACACTACACTGACGGTGTGAAAGCATACATCATCGCTCCAAAAGGTCTTGAAGTAGGTCAACGTATCGTTTCAGGTCCAGAAGCAGATATCAAAGTCGGAAACGCTCTTCCACTTGCTAACATCCCAGTTGGTACTTTGATCCACAACATCGAATTGAAACCAGGTCGTGGTGGTGAATTGGTACGTGCTGCTGGAGCATCTGCTCAAGTATTGGGTCAAGAAGGTAAATACGTTCTTGTTCGTCTTCAATCAGGTGAAGTTCGTATGATTCTTGGAACTTGCCGTGCTACAGTTGGTGTTGTCGGAAACGAACAACACGGACTTGTAAACCTTGGTAAAGCAGGACGTAGCCGTTGGAAAGGTATCCGCCCAACAGTTCGTGGTTCTGTAATGAACCCTAACGATCACCCACACGGTGGTGGTGAAGGTAAAGCACCAGTTGGTCGTAAAGCACCATCTACTCCATGGGGCAAACCTGCTCTTGGTCTTAAAACTCGTAACAAGAAAGCGAAATCTGACAAACTTATCGTTCGTCGTCGCAACGAGAAATAATATTAAACTAGTCGCTTAAGCAACTAGTAAATCCGCCAGCTCGGTAGCGCTCCATGTGAGCGCAAGCCGCTGTGGTACAACATTTAAAGGAGAAAATATAAAAATGGGACGCAGTCTTAAAAAAGGACCTTTCGTCGATGAGCATTTGATGAAAAAAGTTGAAGCTCAAGCTAACGACGAAAAGAAAAAAGTTATTAAAACTTGGTCACGTCGTTCAACGATCTTCCCAAGTTTCATTGGTTACACTATCGCAGTTTATGACGGACGTAAACACGTACCTGTTTACATCCAAGAAGACATGGTAGGTCACAAACTTGGTGAATTTGCACCAACTCGTACTTACAAAGGTCACGCTGCAGACGACAAGAAAACACGTAGAAAATAAGGAGAACATAAATGGCAGAAATTACTTCAGCTAAAGCAATGGCTCGTACAGTACGTGTTTCACCTCGTAAATCACGTCTTGTTCTTGATAACATCCGTGGTAAAAGCGTAGCCGATGCAATCGCAATCTTGACATTCACTCCAAACAAAGCTGCTGAAATCATCTTGAAAGTTTTGAACTCAGCTGTAGCTAACGCTGAAAACAACTTTGGTTTGGATAAAGCTAACTTGGTAGTATCTGAAGCATTCGCAAACGAAGGACCAACTATGAAACGTTTCCGTCCACGTGCGAAAGGTTCAGCTTCACCAATCAACAAACGTACAGCTCACATCACTGTAGCTGTTGCAGAAAAATAAGGAGGTAAAATCGTGGGTCAAAAAGTACATCCAATTGGTATGCGTGTCGGCATCATCCGTGATTGGGATGCCAAATGGTATGCTGAAAAAGAATACGCGGATTACCTTCATGAAGATCTTGCAATCCGTAAATTCGTTCAAAAAGAACTTGCTGACGCAGCAGTTTCAACTATTGAAATCGAACGCGCAGTAAACAAAGTTAACGTTTCACTTCACACTGCTAAACCAGGAATGGTTATCGGTAAAGGTGGTGCTAACGTTGATGCACTCCGTGCAAAACTTAACAAATTGACTGGAAAACAAGTACACATCAACATCATCGAAATCAAACAACCTGATTTGGATGCTCACCTTGTAGGTGAAGGAATTGCTCGTCAATTGGAGCAACGTGTTGCTTTCCGTCGTGCACAAAAACAAGCAATCCAACGTGCAATGCGTGCTGGAGCTAAAGGAATCAAAACTCAAGTATCAGGTCGTTTGAACGGTGCAGATATCGCCCGTGCTGAAGGATACTCTGAAGGAACTGTTCCACTTCACACACTTCGTGCAGATATCGATTACGCTTGGGAAGAAGCAGATACTACATACGGTAAACTTGGTGTTAAAGTATGGATCTACCGTGGTGAAGTTCTTCCAGCTCGCAAAAACACTAAAGGAGGTAAATAACCAATGTTAGTACCTAAACGTGTTAAACACCGTCGTGAATTCCGTGGAAAAATGCGCGGTGAAGCAAAAGGTGGAAAAGAAGTAGCATTCGGTGAATACGGTCTTCAAGCTACAACTAGCCACTGGATCACTAACCGCCAAATCGAAGCTGCTCGTATCGCCATGACTCGTTACATGAAACGTGGTGGTAAAGTTTGGATTAAAATCTTCCCACACAAATCATACACTGCTAAAGCTATCGGTGTGCGTATGGGATCTGGTAAAGGGGCACCTGAAGGTTGGGTCGCACCAGTTAAACGTGGTAAAGTGATGTTCGAAATCGCTGGTGTATCTGAAGAGATCGCTCGTGAAGCGCTTCGTCTTGCTAGCCACAAATTGCCAGTTAAATGTAAATTCGTAAAACGTGAAGCAGAATAAGGAGAAGGCATGAAACTTAATGAAGTAAAAGAATTTGTTAAAGAACTTCGTGGTCTTTCTCAAGAAGAACTCGCGAAGCGCGAAAACGAATTGAAAAAAGAATTGTTTGAACTTCGTTTCCAAGCTGCTACTGGTCAATTGGAACAAACAGCTCGCTTGAAAGAAGTTAAAAAACAAATCGCTCGTATCAAAACAGTTCAATCTGAAGCGAAATAATAGACTAGGGAAGGAGAAATTTCAATGGAACGCAATAATCGTAAAGTTCTTGTTGGACGTGTTGTATCTGACAAAATGGACAAGACAATCACAGTTGTAGTTGAAACAAAACGTAACCACCCAGTCTATGGTAAACGTATTAACTACTCTAAAAAATACAAAGCTCATGATGAAAACAATGTTGCCAAAGAAGGCGATATCGTACGTATCATGGAAACTCGCCCGCTTTCAGCTACAAAACGTTTCCGTCTTGTAGAAGTTGTTGAAGAAGCGGTCATCATCTAATCAAACCTGAAAGGAGAAAACTGAAATGATTCAAACAGAAACTCGTTTGAAAGTCGCAGACAACAGCGGTGCTCGCGAAATCTTGACTATCAAAGTTCTTGGTGGTTCAGGACGTAAATTTGCAAACATCGGTGATGTTATCGTGGCATCTGTAAAACAAGCTACTCCTGGTGGTGCGGTTAAAAAAGGTGACGTTGTTAAAGCAGTTATCGTTCGTACTAAATCAGGTGCTCGTCGTGCTGATGGTTCATACATCAAATTTGACGAAAACGCAGCAGTTATCATCCGTGAAGATAAAACTCCTCGCGGAACACGTATCTTTGGCCCAGTTGCACGTGAATTGCGTGAAGGTGGCTTCATGAAGATCGTGTCACTTGCTCCAGAAGTACTTTAATTGGTTGCTCAAAGAAAATTAAAACAAGTCTAGGAAGTAAAACGAAAGCATAACTTAAGTTAGGTGAGTTGAAACTGACGAAGGATTGCTTTGATTTTCGAAGAGCAAAAACAAACAAACTAGTCCCCTAGCTTCAAGCTAGGGTGCCCTTATGGGCGTAAGAAAAATCAAGGAGAAACCTAATGTTTGTAAAAAAAGGCGACAAAGTTCGCGTAATCGCTGGTAAAGATAAGGGAACAGAAGCTGTTGTCCTTACTGCCCTTCCAAAAGTAAACAAAGTTATCGTTGAAGGTGTTAACATCGTTAAGAAACACCAACGTCCAACTAACGAGCTTCCTCAAGGTGGTATCATCGAGAAGGAAGCAGCTATCCACGTATCAAACGTTCAAGTTTTGGACAAAAATGGTGTAGCTGGTCGTGTTGGTTACAAATTTGTAGACGGTAAAAAAGTTCGCTACAACAAAAAATCAGGCGAAGTGCTTGATTAATCACGAAGGAAAGGAGAAGTATAATGGCAAATCGTTTAAAAGAAAAATATCTTAATGAAGTAGTTCCTGCTTTGACAGAACAATTCAACTACTCATCAGTGATGGCTGTGCCTAAAGTAGATAAGATCGTTTTGAACATGGGTGTTGGTGAAGCTGTATCAAACGCTAAAAGCCTTGAAAAAGCTGCTGAAGAATTGGCACTTATCTCAGGTCAAAAACCACTTATCACTAAAGCTAAAAAATCAATCGCCGGCTTCCGTCTTCGTGAAGGTGTTGCGATTGGTGCAAAAGTTACCCTTCGTGGTGAACGGATGTACGAATTCTTGGATAAATTGGTTTCAGTTTCACTTCCACGTGTACGTGACTTCCACGGTGTTCCAACAAAATCATTTGATGGACGCGGAAACTATACACTTGGTGTGAAAGAACAATTGATTTTCCCAGAAATCAACTTCGATGACGTTGACAAAACTCGTGGTCTTGACATTGTTATCGTAACAACTGCTAACACTGACGAAGAGTCACGTGCATTGCTTACAGGCCTTGGAATGCCTTTTGCAAAATAATATAGGAGGTAAATCTAATGGCTAAAAAATCAATGGTAGCTAGAGAGGCTAAACGCCAAAAAATTGTTGACCGTTATGCTGAAAAACGTGCTGCATTAAAGGCAGCAGGGGACTATGAAGGTTTATCTAAATTACCTCGCAACGCCTCACCGACTCGTTTACATAATCGTTGTAGAGTTACGGGGCGCCCACATTCAGTTTACCGCAAATTTGGTCTGAGTCGTATCGCTTTTCGCGAACTTGCGCATAAAGGTCAAATTCCTGGTGTAACAAAAGCATCTTGGTAATTTAAGATATCAAGGGCGTCAAAACTCTAAGTGAAAATAGGAAACTTGACGAAGAAACTGAGGTTTCTAGGAAAGTTTATCTTTTTCACACAGAGTTTAGCCCGTGTTCAGTTGGGCTAGCCAATTTGAACACGAGCTACAGCTTTGGCAAAAAAAGACCAATTTTCTTTGGAGCATCGCTCCTGCATCAAATTGCCTATTTTTGCTCTTGCTGTTACGCTCTTTGTATCATGTATTAACTAGCAAGTGCAACTTGCAAACTACTAGTAAGAGGAGAAAAACAAAATGGTTATGACTGACCCAATCGCAGACTTCCTAACTCGTATTCGTAACGCTAACCAAGCTAAACACGAAGTACTTGAAGTACCTGCATCAAACATCAAAAAAGGGATTGCTGAAATCCTTAAACGCGAAGGTTTTGTAAAAAACGTTGAAATCATCGAAGATGACAAACAAGGCATCATCCGTGTATTTCTTAAATACGGACCAAACGGTGAAAAAGTTATCACTAACTTGAAACGTATTTCTAAACCAGGACTTCGTGTCTACAAAAAACGTGAAGACCTTCCAAAAGTTCTTAACGGACTTGGAATTGCTATCCTTTCAACTTCTGAAGGTTTGCTTACTGATAAAGAAGCACGCCAAAAGAATGTTGGTGGTGAGGTTATCGCTTACGTTTGGTAATTGATGATGTGAGAGCGTTAAAAGAATGCAGTGAAAATAGGAAGTTTGTAGCAGGAGCGATGCTCCAAGACAAACTTATCTTTTTCACCAAATTCTTAGCTCGAACTCAAATCAAGATACAAAGCTCGTTAGAGCGTGTTCAGTTCAGCTCTTGAACTAAATAAGTATCTGAACCCCGTGAAAACTGGCCGTTCTGGCCTGACAATTTAACAGGAGAAAATAAACATGTCACGTATTGGTAATAAAGTTATCGTGTTGCCTGCTGGTGTTGAACTCACTAACAATGACAACCTTGTAACTGTAAAAGGACCTAAAGGAGAACTTACTCGTGAGTTCTCAAAAGATATTGAAATCCGTGTGGAAGGTACTGAAGTAACCCTTCACCGTCCAAACGATTCAAAAGAAATGAAAACTATCCACGGAACTACTCGTGCCCTTTTGAACAACATGGTTGTTGGTGTATCAGAAGGATTCAAGAAAGAACTTGAAATGCGTGGGGTTGGTTACCGTGCACAACTTCAAGGATCTAAACTTGTTTTGGCTGTTGGTAAATCTCACCCAGACGAAGTTGAAGCTCCAGAAGGAATTACTTTTGAACTTCCAAACCCAACAACAATCGTTGTTAGCGGAATTTCAAAAGAAGTAGTTGGACAAACAGCTGCTTACGTACGTAGCCTTCGTTCACCAGAACCATATAAAGGTAAAGGTATCCGTTACGTTGGTGAATTCGTTCGCCGTAAAGAAGGTAAAACAGGTAAATAATGTTGAGTGGTTGATTCTCAACCACCAACCTATTTTCCAACTTTGTGCATAGCACACGATTTAAAACTAAAGAGGTGAAAACTGTGATTTCAAAACCAGATAAAAACAAACTCCGCCAAAAACGCCACCGTCGCGTTCGCGGAAAACTCTCTGGAACTGCTGATCGCCCACGTTTGAACGTATTCCGTTCTAATACAGGCATCTACGCTCAAGTGATTGATGACGTAGCGGGTGTAACGCTCGCAAGTGCTTCAACTCTTGACAAAGAAGTTTCAAAAGGAACTAAAACTGAACAAGCTGTTGCTGTCGGTAAACTCGTTGCAGAACGTGCAAACGCTAAAGGTATTTCAGAAGTGGTGTTCGACCGCGGTGGATATCTATATCACGGACGTGTGAAAGCTTTGGCTGATGCAGCTCGTGAAAACGGATTGAAATTCTAATAGGAGGACACTAGAAAATGGCATTTAAAGACAATGCAGTTGAATTAGAAGAACGCGTAGTTGCTGTCAATCGTGTTACAAAAGTTGTTAAAGGTGGACGTCGTCTTCGTTTCGCAGCTCTTGTTGTTGTTGGTGACCACAACGGTCGCGTAGGATTTGGTACTGGTAAAGCTCAAGAAGTTCCAGAAGCAATCCGTAAAGCAGTAGATGATGCTAAGAAAAACTTGATCGAAGTTCCTATGGTTGGAACAACAATCCCACACGAAGTTCTTTCAGAATTCGGTGGAGCTAAAGTATTGTTGAAACCTGCTGTAGAAGGTTCTGGAGTTGCCGCTGGTGGTGCAGTTCGTGCCGTTGTGGAATTGGCAGGTGTGGCAGATATTACATCTAAATCACTTGGTTCTAACACTCCAATCAACATTGTTCGTGCAACTGTTGAAGGTTTGAAACAATTGAAACGCGCTGAAGAAGTTGCTGCCCTTCGTGGTATTTCAGTTTCTGATTTGGCATAAGAAAGGGGATAAAATGGCTCAAATTAAAATTACTTTGACTAAGTCTCCAATCGGACGCATTCCATCACAACGTAAAACTGTTGTAGCACTTGGACTTGGCAAATTGAACAGCTCTGTTATTAAAGAAGATAACGCTGCTATCCGTGGTATGATCACTGCAGTATCTCACTTGGTAACAGTTGAAGAAGTAAACTAATGAATTTTTAGGGGATGTGCACTATACCATCCCCTAAAACTAGATATAGTCATCTATGATGACGTCGTATAGGCGAGTTGATGGGGGAGACAACCTTTTCTCCCTTATCGGCGCTAGCATTTTACAAAAGAGGAGAAAATAAAAATGAAACTTCATGAATTGAAACCTGCAGAAGGTTCTCGTAAAGTACGTAACCGCGTTGGTCGTGGTACTTCATCAGGTAACGGTAAAACATCTGGTCGTGGTCAAAAAGGTCAAAAAGCTCGTAGCGGTGGCGGAGTTCGCCTTGGTTTTGAAGGTGGACAAACTCCATTGTTCCGTCGTCTTCCAAAACGTGGATTCACTAACATCAACGCTAAAGAATACGCAATTGTGAACCTTGACCAATTGAACGTCTTTGAAGATGGTGCTGAAGTAACTCCAGTTGTTCTTATCGAAGCAGGAATTGTTAAAGCTGAAAAGTCAGGTATTAAAATTCTTGGTAACGGTGAGTTGATTAAGAAATTGACTGTGAAAGCAGCTAAATTCTCTAAATCAGCTGAAGAAGCTATCACTGCTAAAGGTGGTTCAGTAGAAGTCATCTAAGAGAGGTGACCTATGTTTTTTAAATTATTAAGAGAAGCTCTTAAAGTCAAGCAGGTTCGATCAAAAATTTTATTTACAATTTTTATCGTTTTGGTCTTTCGTATCGGAACTAGCATTACAGTTCCTGGTGTGAATGCCAATAGCTTGAATGCTTTAAGTGGATTATCCTTCTTAAACATGTTGAGCTTGGTGTCGGGGAATGCCCTAAAAAACTTTTCGATTTTTGCCCTAGGAGTTAGTCCCTATATTACTGCTTCTATCGTTGTCCAACTCTTACAAATGGATATTTTACCGAAATTTGTAGAGTGGGGAAAACAAGGGGAAGTAGGTCGAAGAAAATTGAACCAAGCTACTCGTTATATTGCCCTTGGTCTAGCCTTTGTGCAATCTATCGGGATTACAGCTGGTTTTAATACCTTGGCTGGAGCTCAATTGATTAAAACTGCTTTAACTCCCCAAGTTTTTCTGACGATTGGTATCATCTTAACAGCTGGTAGTATGATTGTCACTTGGTTGGGAGAGCAAATTACAGATAAGGGATACGGAAATGGTGTTTCTATGATTATCTTTGCCGGGATTGTTGCCTCAATTCCAGAGATGATTCAGGGCATCTATGTGGACTACTTTGTGAACGTCCCAAGTAGCCGTATCACTTCATCTATCATTTTCGTAATCATTTTGATTATTACTGTATTGTTGATCATTTACTTTACAACTTATGTTCAACAAGCAGAATACAAAATTCCAATCCAATATACTAAGGTTGCACAAGGTGCTCCATCTAGCTCTTACCTTCCATTGAAGGTAAACCCTGCTGGAGTTATCCCTGTTATCTTTGCCAGTTCCATTACTGCAGCGCCTGCGGCTATTCTTCAGTTTTTGAGCGCCACAGGTCATGATTGGGCTTGGGTAAGGGTAGCACAAGAGATGTTGGCAACCACTTCTCCAACTGGTATTGCTATGTATGCTTTATTGATTATTCTCTTTACATTCTTCTATACGTTTGTACAGATTAATCCTGAAAAAGCGGCAGAGAACCTACAAAAGAGCGGTGCCTATATCCATGGAGTTCGTCCTGGTAAAGGTACAGAAGAATATATGTCTAAACTTCTTCGTCGTCTTGCAACGGTTGGTTCCCTCTTCCTTGGTGTGATTTCCATTTTGCCGATTGCAGCTAAAGATGTATTTGGTCTTTCTGATGTTGTTGCCTTTGGTGGAACAAGTCTCTTGATCATTATCTCTACAGGTATCGAAGGAATCAAGCAATTGGAAGGTTACCTATTGAAACGTAAGTATGTTGGTTTCATGGATAGAACAGAATAAAAGTATTTACTGATACTCTTCGAANNGATTTTCATTGAGTATGAAGCAGTAAATGCTGAGGGAGTGGAGGTTTAACTCTAACATTAGTGAGAGTTTGGTCTCCCCTCTTCTATTTTGTTTTTAAATAGGGGTGAAAAGACTTTTTGCTTCTATTTAAAAATAAAATAAGGAGATCAGATCATGAATCTTTTGATTATGGGCTTACCTGGTGCAGGTAAGGGAACTCAAGCAGCAAAAATCGTAGAACAATTCCATGTTGCACATATCTCAACAGGTGATATGTTCCGCGCTGCAATAGCAAATCAAACTGAAATGGGTGTTCTTGCTAAGTCATACATTGACAAGGGTGAATTGGTTCCTGATGAAGTTACAAATGGGATCGTAAAAGAACGTCTTTCACAAGATGATATTAAAGAAACAGGATTCTTGTTGGATGGTTACCCACGTACAATCGAACAAGCTCATGCCTTGGACAAAACATTGGCTGAACTTGGCATTGAACTAGAAGGTGTCATCAACATTGAAGTAAATCCAGATAGCCTCTTGGAACGTTTGAGTGGCCGTATCATCCACCGCGTAACTGGAGAAACTTTCCACAAGGTCTTTAACCCACCAGCTGACTATAAAGAAGAAGATTACTACCAACGTGAAGATGATAAGCCTGAGACAGTCAAACGTCGTTTGGATGTGAATATTGCTCAAGGGGAACCAATCATTGCTCACTATCGTGCCAAAGGTTTGGTTCATGACATCGAAGGTAATCAAGATATCAATGATGTCTTCTCAGATATCGAAAAAGTATTGACAAATTTGAAATAAAGCGCTTTTCACACTTGCAAAAATCCGCTACAAATGTTATACTGAGATAGTCTGACTTATAATTGTTGTCTCTGTGTCTAGAGGCATCGAATCGAAATTTATGGAGGTGCTTTTGCGTGGCAAAAGACGATGTGATTGAAGTTGAAGGCAAAGTAGTTGATACAATGCCGAATGCAATGTTTACGGTTGAACTTGAAAATGGACATCAGATTTTAGCAACAGTTTCTGGTAAAATTCGTAAAAACTATATTCGTATTTTAGCGGGAGATCGTGTTACTGTCGAAATGAGTCCATATGACTTGACACGTGGACGTATCACTTACCGCTTTAAATAATCGAAAAACTTGGAGGGATAAGAAATGAAAGTAAGACCATCGGTCAAACCAATTTGCGAATACTGTAAAGTTATTCGTCGTAATGGTCGTGTTATGGTAATTTGCCCAGCAAATCCAAAACACAAACAACGTCAAGGATAAGATAGAAAGGAGAAAACATGGCTCGTATTGCTGGAGTTGACATTCCAAATGACAAACGTGTAGTAATCTCATTGACTTATGTTTATGGTATCGGACTTGCAACATCTAAGAAAATTTTGGCTGCTGCTGGAATCTCAGAAGATGTTCGTGTACGTGATCTTACATCAGATCAAGAAGATGCTATCCGTCGTGAAGTGGATGCAATCAAAGTTGAAGGTGACCTTCGTCGTGAAGTAAACTTGAACATCAAACGTTTGATGGAAATCGGTTCATACCGTGGTATCCGTCACCGTCGTGGACTTCCTGTCCGTGGACAAAACACTAAAAACAACGCTCGCACTCGTAAAGGTAAAGCTGTTGCGATTGCTGGTAAGAAAAAATAATATAGGAGGTAAAAGTCTTGGCTAAACCAACACGTAAACGTCGTGTGAAAAAGAATATCGAATCTGGTATTGCTCATATTCACGCTACATTTAATAACACTATTGTTATGATTACTGATGTGCATGGTAATGCAATTGCTTGGTCATCAGCTGGTGCTCTTGGTTTCAAAGGTTCTCGTAAATCTACACCATTCGCTGCTCAAATGGCTTCTGAAGCTGCTGCTAAATCTGCACAAGAACACGGTCTTAAATCAGTTGAAGTTACTGTAAAAGGTCCAGGTTCTGGTCGTGAGTCAGCTATTCGTGCGCTTGCTGCCGCTGGTCTTGAAGTAACAGCAATTCGTGATGTGACTCCAGTGCCACACAATGGTGCTCGTCCTCCAAAACGTCGCCGTGTATAATCATCGCATTACACTGCTTTTCGTTTAAGAGGGAGTAACTAAATGATCGAGTTTGAAAAACCAAATATAACAAAAATTGATGAAAATAAAGATTATGGCAAGTTTGTAATTGAACCACTTGAACGTGGCTACGGTACAACTCTTGGTAACTCTCTTCGTCGTGTACTTCTAGCTTCTCTACCAGGAGCAGCTGTGACATCTATCAATATTGATGGTGTGTTACATGAGTTTGACACAGTTCCAGGTGTTCGTGAAGACGTGATGCAAATCATTCTGAACATTAAAGGAATTGCAGTGAAATCGTACGTTGAAGACGAAAAAATCATCGAACTAGATGTTGAAGGTCCTGCTGAAGTAACAGCTGGTGACATTTTGACAGATAGCGATATTGAAATTGTAAATCCAGATCATTATCTCTTTACAATCGGTGAAGGTTCTTCCCTAAAAGCGACTATGACTGTTAACAGTGGTCGTGGATATGTACCTGCTGATGAAAATAAAAAAGATAATGCACCAGTTGGAACACTTGCTGTAGATTCTATTTATACACCAGTTACAAAAGTCAACTATCAAGTGGAACCTGCTCGTGTAGGTAGCAATGATGGATTTGACAAACTAACCCTTGAAATCTTGACAAATGGAACAATTATTCCAGAAGATGCTTTAGGGCTTTCAGCACGTATTTTGACAGAACATCTTGATTTGTTTACAAATCTTACTGAGATTGCTAAGTCAACTGAAGTGATGAAAGAAGCTGATACTGAATCTGACGACCGTATTTTGGATCGTACGATTGAGGAACTGGACTTGTCTGTGCGTTCATACAACTGTTTGAAACGTGCCGGTATCAATACTGTGCATGATTTGACAGAAAAATCTGAAGCAGAGATGATGAAAGTACGAAATCTTGGACGCAAGAGTTTGGAAGAAGTGAAACTCAAACTCATTGATTTGGGTCTTGGATTAAAAGATAAATAAAGGAGGAATACATGGCTTACCGTAAACTAGGACGCACTAGCTCACAACGTAAAGCAATGCTTCGCGATTTGACAACTGACCTTTTGATCAACGAATCAATCGTGACAACTGAAGCTCGTGCTAAAGAAATCCGTAAAACTGTTGAAAAAATGATTACTCTAGGTAAACGTGGTGATTTGCATGCACGTCGTCAAGCAGCTGCTTTCGTACGTAATGAAATCGCATCTGAAAACTATGATGAAGCAACTGACAAGTACACTTCTACTACAGCACTTCAAAAATTGTTCTCAGAAATCGCACCTCGTTATGCTGAACGTAACGGTGGATACACTCGTATCCTTAAAACTGAACCACGTCGTGGTGATGCAGCACCAATGGCGATCATCGAATTAGTATAAAATCATCAATTTTGTTGAGTGTTATGATGATGGAGTCTTGTGCTCTTAGTCTAGCTCTGGTCTACCGCTAGGATTTCGGTCCTAGCGGGAACACTCATCATAAGTTGGGATAGTAGACGCTTGTTTACGAAATTGTTTTTTTCTTAAGAACAACTTCGTAAGCAGGCGTTTTTGAGTATTTTCGTTAGAATTATGCTATACTAATTGAAAAGAATCCTGTTTAATGTTCAGGTTTCCTATTAAAAGAAGAATTGGAGTTTGCTTATGAAAGCGATTATAACTGTTGTTGGTAAAGATAAATCTGGAATTGTTGCAGGTGTTTCTAGTAAAATTGCAGAATTGGGTTTGAACATAGACGATATTTCTCAAACTGTTTTGGATGAATATTTTACGATGATGGCTGTCGTCTCTAGCGATGAAAAGCAAGATTTTACCTATCTTCGTAATGAATTTGAAGCTTTTGGGCAAACTTTGAATGTGAAAATCAATATTCAGAGTGCAGCGATTTTCGAAGCTATGTATAATATCTAGGAGGTGCACATGGATATTAGACAAGTTACTGAAACCATCGCCATGATTGAGGAGCAGAACTTCGATATCAGAACCATTACCATGGGGATTTCCCTTTTGGACTGTATCGATCCAGATATCAATCGTGCTGCGGAGAAAATTTATCAAAAGATTACGACCAAGGCGGCTAATTTAGTGGCTGTGGGGGATGAAATTGCAGCTGAGTTGGGAATTCCTATCGTTAATAAGCGTGTATCGGTGACTCCCATTTCTCTGATTGGGGCAGCGACAGATGCCGCAGACTATGTAGTTTTGGCAAAAGCGCTTGATAAGGCTGCGAAAGAAATCGGTGTGGATTTTATTGGTGGTTTCTCTGCCTTGGTACAAAAAGGTTATCAAAAGGGAGATGAGATTCTCATCAATTCTATTCCTCGTGCTTTGGCTGAAACGGACAAGGTCTGCTCGTCAGTCAATATCGGCTCAACCAAGTCTGGTATCAATATGACGGCTGTCGCAGATATGGGACGAGTTATCAAGGAAACGGCAAATCTTTCAGATATGGGGGTAGCTAAGCTGGTTGTATTTGCTAATGCGGTTGAGGACAATCCATTTATGGCGGGTGCCTTCCATGGTGTTGGGGAAGCAGATGTTATCATCAATGTTGGAGTTTCCGGTCCTGGTGTGGTGAAACGTGCCTTGGAAAAAGTTCGTGGACAGAGCTTTGATGTAGTAGCCGAAACAGTTAAGAAAACTGCCTTTAAAATCACTCGTATCGGTCAATTGGTTGGCCAAATGGCCAGTGAGAGACTGGGTGTGGAATTTGGTATTGTGGACTTGAGTTTGGCGCCAACTCCTGCGGTTGGAGATTCTGTAGCACGTGTCCTTGAGGAAATGGGGCTAGAAACAGTTGGTACGCATGGAACAACGGCTGCCTTGGCTCTTTTGAATGACCAAGTTAAGAAGGGCGGAGTGATGGCCTGCAACCAAGTCGGTGGTTTGTCTGGTGCCTTTATCCCTGTTTCAGAGGATGAAGGAATGATTGCTGCAGTGCAAAATGGCTCTCTTAATCTGGAAAAACTAGAAGCTATGACGGCTATCTGTTCCGTTGGTTTGGATATGATTGCCATTCCGGAGGATACACCTGCTGAAACCATTGCGGCTATGATTGCAGATGAAGCTGCAATTGGTGTCATTAACATGAAAACAACAGCTGTTCGTATCATTCCCAAAGGAAAAGAAGGCGATATGATTGAGTTTGGTGGCCTATTAGGAACTGCACCTGTTATGAAGGTAAATGGAGCTTCGTCTGTTGATTTCATTTCTCGTGGGGGACAAATCCCAGCACCAATTCATAGCTTTAAAAATTAAGAAAATAGGAGAAAATGATGAAAAAAGAAATGAAACATGCTTTAGTAGCTTTAGGACTGTCGACTTTACTAGTCCCAACTTTTACCAGTCAAGTAGTTTTTGCGCAGGAAAATGATACGAATTCCAGAAATGAAAGTTTTTATAAGACAAATTTGGATGTTGAAAAAGCTGCTAGAGACCATTCAGAAGAAATTAAGAGTAAGTTATTAAAAGAAATTGATAATATAGATTGGACTATACTTCGTTTTCAAGATAGTGATATTTTAAAACTAAAAAATGCTATAGTTGAAAAAATGAATGAGATAACAGAGAAAAATATGAGTAATATTTCAAAAAAAGATTATTATTTGAACTATCTATATTTGCAAGATTTAGAAAAAGTCATTATGATTATGGATAGTGAGAAGCCTAACTTTTTAGGATATGTTTTTGATATGGCTAGAATAAAAAAATATGACTTACTACTTCAGCAAGTAGAAAAAGATAGTAACTTATACTCATCTGAAGAAAAGGAAAAAATAATTAGCGATTTAAAAATGTTTTACGGACCATTAACAGTCTGGTCGATACCTCGGGACCGTAATTATTTTGGTGATTACGATCCAGAAAATAATACTAATTTAACATTAAAAGATTATGTTCAAAATTTATCAACTTTTTATAAAAATGTTGATAAATCGAGTCCTAGTTTAATTCCTACGCAAAAAAACATTGAAAAGTTGAATGATGTAGCTTTTATTCAAAGAGAAGATATAAGAAGTGATGCTGGTCTTTCAGGTGCAGACAAGCTTAAATTATTCAAAGAAATAGCTCAGATAGTTAAAGAAGCGGAATACAAAATTAATAAAGAAGCAGGTCTAATATATAAGGAAGAACCTGAAATAAGACATATGCTATCCCCTGAAGAGTTATCTGTATTTACTAAGCGTATTGAAGATGTTTACCAAGGAAAAGCTAAACCTAAGGTGACAAAAGAAGAAGCTATTCAAGCAGTTTCTATTGGGACTTCATCCTCAGTTTCAACTTCATCTCAATCTACGGTTACATCTAATGAAGAGACTAAGAAAGATCATCAAGCAAGTAAGTGGTTTAAAGAGTCTGGTAAATGGTACTACAATGACCTTTCTGGTAATCTTGTAAGAAGCAGTTGGGTAGGCCGTTATTATCTAAAAGCAGATGCTTCAATGGCTGCTAGTGAATGGATTTATGATGAAGATTATAAGAGCTGGTTTTATGTAGATTCAACTGGTAGTTATGTGGAGAAAGCTTGGCAGAGCGAATACTACCTAAAACGTGGCGGTTACATGGCTAAGAGTGAGTGGGTATTTGATTCTCAGTATGATAGTTGGTATTATCTGAACCAAGACGGTAAGTACGCTCGTAACCAATGGATTAAGGATGGGGATAAGTGGTATTACTTGTTAGCTGATGGGAAATTGGCAAAAAATATGACCATTAACGGCTATAAAGTAAACGAAAAAGGTGAGTGGGTATAATTTTTTAAGTTCTATTTAAGGTTAGCTGTGTATACTATAATCATTAAATAAAGACCTCCTAATATTATTTGAAACAGATAACTCTGATTTAGTTTGAATTTGATTTTCATCTAATATCTTTATTTAATAGAACTCCTAAACTTTTTCATAATAATCTCCTGCAAAAGTCGCCTGTATGGGTGGCTTTTGTTTTATCATCCATGATATAATAGAAGCAAACGGAGGACGGAAAATGGTAAAAGTACGATTGTATTTGGTACGTCATGGCAAGACCATGTTTAACACGATTGGTCGAGCGCAAGGTTGGAGCGATACTCCCTTAACAGCTGAAGGTGAGCGAGGGATTCAAGAATTAGGAATCGGTTTGCGAGAATCTGGTCTACAGTTTGAGCGTGCTTATTCGAGTGATTCTGGGCGCACCATTCAGACCATGGGAATTATCCTTGATGAACTTGGCTTGCAGGGAAAAATCCCTTATCGCATGGACAAGCGTATCAGAGAATGGTGTTTCGGTAGTTTTGATGGAGCCTATGATGGCGATCTTTTCATGGGCATTATTCCTCGTATCTTTAATGTGGATCATGTTCATCAATTGTCTTATGCTGAACTGGCTGAGGGCTTGGTAGAGGTTGATACAGCTGGTTGGGCTGAGGGCTGGGAAAAACTCAGTGGCCGAATTAAGGAAGGTTTTGAAGCGATTGCCAAAGAAATGGAAGAACAAGGCGGGGGCAATGCCCTTGTCGTCAGCCACGGAATGACCATCGGAACCATTGTTTATCTGATTAATGGTATGCATCCGCATGGTCTAGATAATGGTAGCGTGACGATCCTTGAATATGAGAACGGCCAGTTTAGCGTTGAGGTTATCGGCGATCGTAGTTACCGAGAACTAGGACGGGAGAAGATGGAGGAAGTCTCTATTTAATCAGTCTAGACTTGCTTGCTCTGAACTAGGGATTTGATAGGAATATCAAGATAAGAAAAAACAGCTGAAGGTAATCCTTTCGGCTGTTTTTGATGGGGAAACTAAAGTGTAATGCTATTGCTTTTAGAGATTTTCATAAACAAGAGCAAGGAAGCTACTGTTAGAATAGTCAAGATAGTTGACAAGGCTGCGGCTACACCGTAATTCCCTCTGAGAACCTCTGTATAAATGGCTACAGTCATTGTTCTTGTTTTGACATTGTAGAGGAGGATAGAAGTAGAGAGTTCTGAAATCATTGTGACCCAAGATAAGATGGCTCCAGAAATAATACCAGATAGCATCATTGGAGTTGTAATCTTGGCAAAGGTATTGAGACGACTACTTCCTAAGCTCTCAGCGGCTTCTTCAATACTTGGTGCTATTTGTTGCAAGCTAGCAACAGATGAGCGAATAGTATACGGTAATCTTCTGACAGATAGAGACATAATCAAGATGAAAGCAGTTCCTGTAATCATAAGAAATCCACTTCCAAATAGGCCAGTATTGAAGGAAGAAATGAAGGCAATCCCTAGAACGGTTCCTGGTACAATATAAGGAACCATACTGAGGCTGTCAATTAAGTTTGTAAACAAATTCCGTTTTCTAACGGCTAGGTAGGAGATAAATGTTGCAAATAGAACAACTAGTACTAAGGCAATCAAAGGGATACGAATGGTATTGAAAATAGCAGATCCCATACGATTGAAAGCTACCTTGTAACTGTTTAGAGAATAGCCTTTGACAAATACCATACCTGATGTTTTTAGGAAAGAGGTATAAATCAAGTAGATTTGAGGTAAAACAGATATAAAGATAATTCCGTAGACTGTTGCATAAATGGCAGCCATTTTTCCTTTTGTAGTTTTTTTAGGCTCAATTGGATGGAGCGAATTCATGCTAAAACTGTAGCGGTTTGCAATGTGTTTTTGGATAAGGAAAATTGCCAAGGCAATGATAATCGCCATAATTGCTAAAGCAGATGCAAAAGCAGAATTTCCTCCAACCTCGCTAATAAATTGGGTATAAATCAAGACTGGGAAAGTCCGATATCCTTCACCAATTAACATAGGTGTTCCAAAGTCTGAGAATGCTCTCATAAATACAAGCAAGGCAGCAGCTAGTAAGGTTGGAACTAGGAGAGGTAAAACAACCGTTACGATACGCTTAAATCCGAAGGACCCCATACTTTCAGCTGCTTCAAGTAGAGAATTGTCAATACTCTTCATTGTTCCAGCAACGTATAGAAATACCAGTGGGAATAGTTGCAGTGTAAAGACAAGTACAATTCCTTTGAATCCATAAATATCAATAGCTGGAAGATGAAGGGTATTTGTCAGGAATTTAGTAATGACCCCATTTCGTCCCAGCAAGAGAATCCAGGAGTAGGCTCCCACGAAAGGAGCTGACATGGAAGCAATGATAATCAATATTTGTAGAAATTTCTTTCCCTTGAAATCATACATGGAAAAGAGATAAGCTAATAAGGTTCCTACGACTAAGGAAGTGACAGTAGCGGTAATGGAAACCTTGAAACTGTTGACAAGTGTCTCAGAGTAGTAGGCTTTACTAAAGAAAGTGACAAAATTAGCTAGTGAAAATTGTCCCTCATGTATGAGTGCTTGCTTGAGCACGGTAACGATAGGATAAACCAGAAAGACAAGATAGGTAAGAAAGATGAAGAAAGAGGAGGCTGTCCAAATATTTAGTTTTTTACGTTCCATGGTTGACTCCTTTTATCAGGTTTTGGGAACCATCTGCAGAAAAGACGTTTAATTTTTGAGTATTGATTCGTAGACGAATACGATCGCCTTTTTGTAGATCTTCTTCAAAAGTTGATTCTTCGCTAACTTGAATTTTTGAGGCAAAACCTGTCTCAATGAAATACTCCGTATTTAGTCCAAGATAGACGCTATCGCTAATAGTTCCTTCAATATCTCCAGATTCATCTTTGATAAACTCTTCAGGACGGATGCTTACATGAATAGCTTGTGCCTCAGCCTGATCAAGGGCTGGCATTCGAAGAGCATAGCCATCTGAAAAAACGATATAAGCGCCGTCACTCCGTTTTTCAAGAGTGGCAGGGATAATATTTGTACGTCCGATAAAGGTTGCTACAAACTCATTAGCTGGTTTATGATAGAGTTCTTTTGGCCGACCGATTTGTTGGATGACTCCGTCTTTCATAACAGCAATTTGGTCTGAAATAGCCATAGCTTCTTCTTGGTCGTGGGTCACATAAACAGTTGTAATTCCCACTTCGTGTTGGATTTCTCGAATGGCTTGACGCATATCCAAGCGAAGTTTGGCATCCAGATTACTAAGTGGCTCGTCCATGAGGAGAACACTTGGATTAACCGCTAAGGCACGTGCCAAGGCGACACGTTGTTGTTGTCCACCACTGAGTTTATCGGGCTTCCGATCCGCATATTGAGCAATTTGCATGAGTTCAAGATACTTGTTGGTCTGTTGAATCAATTCTTCTTTTGGAACCTTCTTTTGCTTGAGACCAAAAGCGACATTATCTCGGACAGTCAAATGTGGGAAAATAGCGTAGTTTTGGAAAACCATGCCGATATTGCGTTTGCTGGGTTCCATATTATTGATTTTTGTATCATCGAAGTAAAATTCTCCGCCTTCGATACTGTTGAAACCTGCAATCATACGAAGAAGGGTCGTTTTCCCACACCCTGAAGGCCCAAGAAGGGTAAAGAGACTTCCTTTTGGAATTGTAATGTTCAAATTCTCAATAACAGGGACATCGTGGTAGATTTTTTTGGCGTTAATAATTTTGATCTCACTCATAGTGAACCTCTTTTACTGTTTAGATTGGATATCTGTAAAGACTTCGTTGTATTTCTTAACAATATCTGATTTATTCTTGATGACATAATCATAATCTTCAGTGAGTGTTTTGATTTTGTCAATTGGTTTCATATTTTCGCTTGTTTTAGCATTTTTACGAACAGGACGGTTAGTAGTGGTTGTACCAAGTGTATCTTGTACTTCTTGAGAGATAATAAAATCGATAAATTTCTTGGCATTTTCCATATTTTTTGCTTTTTTAACGATAGCAGCACTAGCAGGTAGGAAGACGGTTCCTTCTTTTGGATAGACTACCTTGATATTAGCTCCGTCATTTAAGAGTTTAACTGCTGGATCTTCATAAGAGAGACCAACAGCCATTTCTCCGTCAGCGACTGCTTTATAGACACCAGATGAGCTTGAACCGATTTTCCCATCAATAAGTGTGAAGAGATCTTTTACATAAGACCAGGCTTTATCGTCTTTGTAACCACCTTGAGCTTGTAGCATATTTGTTAATTGAGCAAAGGCGCTAGAAGAGTTTGCTGGGTCAGCAGTTGCAATTTTTCCTTTTAGTTCAGGTTTGAGAAGGTCGCTATATCCTTCGATGTTCATGCCTTTTGTTAAATCAGGATTGACGATTAAAACACTACCATCTAGTGTATAAGGTGTAGAGTAGCCAGTTGTGTTTTGATATTCTTTGATGACATTATCATTTTCTTTTGAAGTATAGTTTTCAAAGAGTTCTCCGTGGGTAGCATATTGTGTATAAGAACCACCAAAGATGACATCAGCTACAGGAGCTTCTTTTTCTGACTCTAGTTTTTTGAAAAGTTCTCCAGTACCAGCTTGAATTAGTTCTACTTTGATACCATATTTTTCTTCAAAGGCAGGAATAGTTGCTCCGATTAAGCCCTCGGAGTTTGGTGAATAAACGACTAGCGAACCGCCGTCTCCTTTATCAGATGAACCGCCATCGGCAGATTCATTAGAAGAACAAGCAGCAAGACCAAAAAGAGCTAGTCCGCAAGCAGCATAATACATCCATTTCTTTTTCATGATGGATACCTCCGTTGTGTTATTTAAGTTTATTTTAAAACAATGTAAGCGTTTTTAAAACCGATAATTCTATTCTATTAGAGTAAAATTCTCTACAAAAAGAAGAATAGCTTATTTTACTATTCTTCCGAGTGATTTCAATTCCTTTGGGGAAATATGGAGATACTTTTTAAATACTTTGGCAAAATATTTATAGTCTGAAAATCCAACTTGGTCAGAAATGTCGCTTAGAGGGGAGTTGGGAGATTCAGCCATCTTATCTATAGCTTGTTTCAGACGATATTGTAAGATATATTCATTTAGAGTCATGGGGAAGTCTTCTTTGATAACCTTATATAGATAGCTTTCGCTATAGTTTAAAGCTTCAGCAATAGTCGCAATCGTAAAATGCTCTGCATAATGCTTGTGGACAAAGGAAATAATTTGTTGAATGATTTGGTTTTGTGTATCAACCTGTTGGATAGAGGTGAGTAAAGTTTGATATTCTTCTAAAAAAGGAGTTTCTTGATAGGTGCTACCTTGTAATCGCAAAACAATGTTTTGAAGACATTCTGTCAATTCCTTGGTATCAATTGGCTTGGATAAGAAATCAACTGCTCCATATTGCATGGCTTTTTTGGCGTTTTGAAAATCGTTATAACCTGATAAGATAACTTTTTCATAGGAGAGGGTACGAGTGGCTTCAAACATCATAAAAGCATCCATAATTGGCATTGTGATGTCTGTTAAGACAATATGAGGTTCTTTTTCTTGGATGAGTTTCGTTCCCTCTTGACCGTGACTGGCAGTTCCTACGACTTGGATACCCAAGGCAGAGTAGTCTACGGCAATCTCTAGCCATTTTCGAATGAGGTGTTCGTCTTCTACGATAATGAGCTTAAACATGAGTTAGTCCTTTCGTTATAAATTTGACCCAAGTTTCTCCTTGGCGATTGACTCCTAGATCTAGCTGGACATCAGAAAAGAAATTGCTCAATCGTTTGTAGCTGTTCACGATGCCATGCTGGGTATGAGGACTTTTTAAAGAGTCTAAAATAGCGAGTCGCTCTTGTTTTGTGAGCCCTCCGGCATTATCCTTGACTAAAAAAGTTAGAGAATCTGCTTTTAAGGTAATTTGGATATCTATATGAAGATCAATACGGTATTGCATCCCATATTTTATAGCATTTTCTACTAGAGGAAGCAAGAAAAGTTTAGGTATAGGCTGATTATCGACAGTTTCTGGGCAGACAATATCATAGGAAAAGTGCTCGAAACGAATCTTATGAATCATCAGGTAATCCTCTATAATCTTTAAATCCTGACAAATGGTTGTTTCTTTTTCTAAATCGGTGATACTGTAGCGAAGAATGCGCGTGAGATTTTGAATTAAGTCTTGTGTGAGGGCGGCATCCATTAAAGAAGTGATTTTAATCGTCTCAAGTGTATTGTAGAGAAAATGAGGATTGAACTGAGCTTCCAGCATTTTTCTTTCAAAAATCCACTTTTCTTTTTCTATAGTTAGCATTTTTTGATGAAGTTGATCTAATTCGTACAACATATTGTTAATTTTTTCGGCCATAAATTCAAACTCATCACCTGTTTGTAGAGAAAGCCTTTTTTCTGCTTGTTTAGGAATTTCTTGAAGTTGGTAAACCAAACTTTCAATAGGAACAGCGTTGTGTGTAGCAATCTTATGAGCAATTCGTCTTGCTTGCCAGAAGTAGAGGAAGAATATACATAAGGTGAGGACGGAGGCTAGGCCGAGTAAGCTAGGAATGGGAAAGAAGGATTGAAAAGTATAGATTGAAAAAATAGCACCGACTTTTTCTTTTTGAACAATAAGCGGTTCATTCGCATACCAGTGGGTGCGAGAGTGTAGGAGTTTTTCATCCAATTTTTCAAGAGTGGAACGAGTAAACTGATTTGTATTGTTGGAAAACATATTTCCAAAGCTATCGGTAATGATGTATTTAGAATTTATCATTGGGAAACTTGAGATGAAATCATTCTCATTTACGAAAGCAATAGTATAGGCCTTAACTTGTTGGTTTTGAAGTAGTGGTTTGATAAAGAGTGTGTAGTGTTGCTTGTCTGAAGAAAGTGCAATTTTTTCTGTAACTTTATCTTGAGAAGGATTTTGAATGAGCAGTTTTAGATAGTAGGGTGATAAAATACTTTCTTGATGATTGCGATTGGTACTGAATAGTAATTCACCTGTATCGCTTAGGATAATGAGGTCAGAACTAAGTTTTAATTTAGCTTTTGTCTCGTAAAATAAGCTAAAGACTTCTCTCTCTGTGTGTTTGCCGTCCAAAAATCCAAGAATCATTTTATGGTTCATGGTAGTCAGGAGCTCATTATTTGCTTCTTTCATTTCTCGAACCTGTTTGACAATCTGTCTCGTATCTTTGGAGAGTTGTTGTTTTTGTAAAACATAGGAAAAACCAAAAAGTAAAATGAGTAGTAAAAGAGAGGTCACAAAGGCTGCGATAGAGCTTCTATGCAGAATTTCTTTTTGGAGAGATTTTTTAAAGGAATGAGACATCCGCTACCTCCTTGGAAGGGTTTTCTGTTATAAGTATAGCAGTTTAAAAATTTTAGAGCAAGGTAAAATAGAAAAGTATAGAATAGAACGAGACCAAATTCCATCAAAAATGGTATAATAGTAACATCACAAAATTGGAGAGAGACCATGAGTTTTTACAATCATAAAGAAATTGAGCCTAAGTGGCAGGGCTACTGGGCAGAACATCATACATTTAAGACAGGAACAGATGCATCAAAACCTAAGTTTTATGCTCTTGATATGTTTCCTTATCCGTCTGGAGCGGGTCTACATGTAGGGCACCCAGAAGGTTACACTGCAACAGATATTCTCAGCCGCTACAAACGTGCGCAAGGCTACAATGTTCTTCACCCAATGGGCTGGGATGCTTTTGGTTTGCCAGCTGAACAGTATGCTATGGATACAGGTAATGACCCAGCAGAATTTACAGCGGAAAACATTGCCAACTTTAAACGTCAAATCAATGCGCTTGGATTTTCTTACGACTGGGATCGTGAAGTCAATACAACAGATCCAAACTACTACAAGTGGACGCAATGGATTTTCACTAAGCTTTACGAAAAAGGCTTGGCCTATGAAGCTGAAGTGCCAGTAAACTGGGTTGAAGAGTTGGGAACAGCCATCGCCAACGAAGAGGTCCTTCCTGATGGAACTTCTGAGCGTGGAGGCTATCCAGTTGTCCGCAAACCAATGCGCCAATGGATGCTCAAAATCACGGCCTATGCGGAGCGCTTGCTTAATGACTTAGATGAACTTGATTGGCCAGAGTCTATCAAGGACATGCAACGCAACTGGATTGGGAAGTCAACTGGTGCCAATGTAACCTTCAAGGTTAAGGGAACTGATAAGGAATTCACTGTCTTTACTACTCGTCCTGATACTCTTTTCGGTGCGACTTTCACTGTTTTGGCTCCTGAACATGAATTAGTAGATGCCATCACAAGCACAGAGCAAGCAGAGGCAGTAGCAGACTACAAACATCAAGCTAGCCTCAAATCTGACTTGGCTCGTACAGACCTTGCCAAAGAAAAAACTGGTGTCTGGACAGGTGCTTATGCCATCAACCCTGTCAATGGTAAAGAAATCCCAATCTGGATTGCGGACTATGTTCTTGCTAGCTATGGTACAGGTGCGGTAATGGCTGTTCCTGCCCACGACCAACGTGACTGGGAATTTGCCAAACAATTTAGCCTTCCAATCGTAGAAGTCCTTGAAGGTGGAAACGTAGCAGAAGCTGCCTACACAGAAGATGGACTTCATGTCAATTCAGACTTCCTAGATGGATTCAACAAAGAAGACGCTATTACCAAGATTGTGGCTTGGTTGGAAGAAAAAGGCTGTGGTCAGGAGAAGGTTACCTACCGTCTCCGCGACTGGCTCTTTAGCCGTCAACGTTACTGGGGTGAGCCGATTCCAATCATTCATTGGGAAGACGGAACTTCAACAGCTGTCCCTGAAAGTGAATTGCCACTTGTCTTGCCTGTAACCAAGGATATCCGCCCTTCAGGTACTGGTGAAAGTCCACTAGCTAACTTGACAGACTGGCTTGAAGTGACTCGTGAAGATGGTGTCAAAGGTCGTCGTGAAACTAACACCATGCCACAATGGGCAGGTTCAAGCTGGTACTACCTCCGCTATATTGACCCACACAATACTGAGAAATTGGCCGATGAGGATCTTCTCAAACAATGGTTGCCAGTAGATATCTACGTGGGTGGTGCAGAGCATGCTGTTCTTCACTTGCTTTACGCTCGTTTCTGGCATAAATTCCTCTATGACCTCGGTGTTGTTCCAACTAAGGAACCATTCCAAAAACTCTTTAACCAAGGAATGATTTTGGGAACAAGCTACCGTGACCACCGTGGCGCTCTTGTGGCAACCGATAAGGTTGAAAAACGTGATGGTTCTTTCTTCCATGTGGAAACAGGGGAAGAGTTGGAGCAAGCACCAGCTAAGATGTCTAAATCGCTTAAGAACGTTGTCAACCCAGACGACGTAGTGGAACAATACGGTGCCGATACCCTTCGTGTCTATGAAATGTTCATGGGACCACTTGATGCTTCGATTGCTTGGTCAGAAGAAGGTCTGGAAGGAAGCCGTAAGTTCCTTGACCGTGTTTACCGCTTGATTACAAGTAAAGAAATCCTTGCGGAAAACAATGGCGCTCTTGACAAGGTCTACAACGAAACAGTCAAATCTGTAACAGAGCAGATCGAGTCCCTCAAATTCAACACAGCTATTGCCCAACTCATGGTCTTTGTCAACGCTGCTAACAAGGAAGACAAGCTCTATGTGGACTACGCTAAAGGCTTTATCCAATTGATTGCCCCATTTGCGCCTCACTTGGCAGAAGAACTCTGGCAAACTGTTGCAGTAACAGGTGAATCTATCTCTTATGTAGCTTGGCCAACTTGGGATGAAAGCAAATTAGTTGAAGACGAAATCGAAATCGTTGTCCAAATCAAAGGTAAAGTACGTGCCAAACTCATGGTCGCTAAAGACCTATCACGCGAAGAATTGCAAGAAATTGCTCTCGCTGATGAAAAAGTCAAAGCAGAAATTGACGGTAAGGACATCGTGAAAGTGATTAGTGTACCGAATAAATTGGTTAACATTGTTGTGAAATAAAAAGAAGTAACTCTAGAGTATGAACTTTAGAATAGGTCAGAATGAATAGATTAGTGAACGATAGCAGGAAGTGTGAAATTTTATTATTTAAGATTTCTATTATTGTAGTGTCAGTTATAGTATTAGTAATGTCAATAGTGGGTGCATATTATTTTAAAAATTGTCTTTGGGACAAGGAAAGTTTAAATTTGACACTCACTTTAGACACTCTCTTTGCAGTTTTTATTACTTTCTTTAGTTTTTCAAATGATAAATCAAGCAATATTTTTGGAATATCTCCAAATGAAATTATAAGGACACAGTCTGAAGTGTATCAATTTTTATTTACAAAATCTTTTGCAACTCTATTAATAGTGACAAATTTGTTATCCATTATTCATTATTTTGGAGCCAAAAATTTAATAGTTTCTTTTAATGAAACTTATCCTCGTATTCAATCCAGTGTTGGTATCATGTGGCTACCACTGTTTGGTATTCTGATAATCTATTTTATTTGGCTCTTAATAGAGGGATTAAAATATATCAGAAAAATAAATTATATTATTCAAAATAGGGAAATAATCTATTTTTATTCGCAGGTAAAAGTTGTAGATAAACTTACTGATTCTGAATCGAAAAAATACGGTGAATATATTGATTTGTACGAATCGTGTCGTCAGAACAATTTAAGTGTTCTACTTAACTTTCTTCAAAATTCGGATGATAAACGAGGAGTTATTGCTAGTAACTCAGTGAGAATTATGTTTGAATCTTTGGATAAAGCAGACCAAATTGCGGCCCTGAATATTTGTAGAAACTATGTAGCACGAGAAAATGTTTTAAATAAAGAAGATGCAGAAAAATTGTTAAATGAAATTGATAAAAAACTTGAAATTAGCAGATAGGACAATTCAAATAGAGTTGAGTAAAAAGTTTGAAAAGTGAAACAAGGAGAAAGCTATGCCAGTAAATGAATATGGTCAGATGATTGGTGAGTCAATGGAAGGTTATACACCCGGTGCACTGCCTTCTATTGATTTCTTAGAAGGGCGTTATGCTAGGATAGAGGCTCTCTCGGTAGAAAAACATGCGGAGGATTTGCTAGCTGTTTATGGCCCGGATACTCCTCGGGAGATGTGGACCTATCTTTTTCAGGAGCCAGTAGCAGATATGGGGGAGCTGGTTAGCCTTTTAAATCAGATGTTGGCTCGTAAGGACCGTTTTTACTATGCAATCATAGACAAGGCGACTGGTAAGGCTTTGGGAACTTTTTCTCTCATGCGCATTGACCAGAATAACCGAGTAATAGAAGTCGGAGCAGTCACTTTTTCTCCAGAGCTAAGGGGTACACGGATAGGAACTGAGGCTCAGTATCTCCTAGCTCGCTATATTTTTGAGGAGCTAAACTATCGTCGCTATGAGTGGAAATGCGATGCTCTTAACCTGCCATCCAGACGAGTTGCGGAGCGTTTGGGATTTGTCTATGAAGGAACCTTCCGCCAGGCGGTGGTTTATAAGGGACGGACGAGGGATACGGATTGGTTGTCTATGATTGATAAGGACTGGCCTCAAGTCAAAGATCGTTTGGAAACATGGCTGCGTCCTGAAAATTTTGATAAAAATGGACAGCAGTACAAGAGCTTGAGAGAACTTTAAGAGGTGTTGAGATGATTACTATTAAAAAGCAAGAAATTGTCAAGCTAGAGGATGTTTTGCATCTCTATCAGGCTGTCGGTTGGACAAATTATACCCATCAACCAGAGATGCTGGAGCAGGCCTTATCGCATTCATTAGTAATTTATCTGGCACTTGATGGTGATGCTGTGGTGGGCTTGATTCGTTTGGTTGGAGATGGATTCTCATCAGTTTTTGTACAGGATTTGATTGTTTTACCAATCTATCAGCGTCAAGGGATTGGTAGTGCCCTAATGAAAGAGGCCTTAAAAGATTACAAAGATGCTTATCAAGTCCAGCTGGTGACAGAAGAGACAGAAAAAAACGTGGGATTTTATCGTTCTATGGGCTTTGAAATCTTATCCACCTATAATTGTATAGGGATGACTTGGGCGAATCGAGAAAAATAACAAAACTTGTTTTTTCTTAAGCAAAGTTTAAGGATGGTCTAGTATTATATAGTCATTAAATAAAGACCTCCTAACTTTATTTAATGAAATCCTAAAACTTTTTTTCATCATAATCTCCTAATGAAGTCACCTAATCAGGTGGCTTTTTGTGAGGTGATAGTGATAGTGATTTTCTGCAAAATGGTAGAATCTGAGAAAAGTTAAGCTAGTTTTAAGCTTCGTCTTGTATCATATAGTTATTAAATAAAGACCTCCTAACTTTATTTAATAAAATCCTAAACTTTTCTTTTTCATAATAATCTCCCTTAACTCCACCCGATCAGGTGGAGTTTTTTGGCTCTATTTCAGGCTTTTGGGGACTATTCTAAAAATCATTTTTCGATATTTTTCGGATTTTGGTCGGGGAATTGGCGGGGGCTTTTTTAGCGAATATGATTAAGAAATAGGTCTGTTGTACCTTCAGCTACTTCAACCTCACTTTGAATGTAAGTGACTGTTAATTGAAGGACTAGAACTACTGTAATAATGATTTTGCTTGTCCAGTAGTGGCGTATTAAATGAGGAGTGACATATAAGATTGTCTCTTCGTTTACTAAATCAAAATTTCTATGAAATTGATAGAATCCCTAATTTTCTCTTAAACTTGAAAGTCTTGTTGTAAAGTGGTTAAAGCTTGAGAAGCTGAGGATGTAAAGTTTTGACAAATTTTGTGAACTGTGAGATAATGGAGAGGAATTAAGGATTAGTTCTATATCATGGACTAGAAAAGACCCCAAGCTAACTTCCACATTAAGCTTGGGGTCTTTTTTGACACTATCTATCTTTGTTTAGCCATTTATCGACTAAGCGAAGGATGACACCGACCACAATCGGTCCGATGATAGTTTTAAGGATTAGTTCCATCATGGGCTATCTCACCTCCTTTCGCAGGCGGTGTAGCAGTGCCGTAGAATATTATACCATAAAGTAATCTACTCTCTCATATTATACTAAAGTCAAAAAACATCTTATAATAGTAGTTATGAAACTCACAAACGAAGAAACACAAAAAATTGAAAAACTCCTAAGAGATTCATCGTACGCCGAATACCACAAACGTCTATAGATTATATTTTATTCAAAAGAGTTATAAGGAAATCATGGATCTGCTAGATTGCAATAAAACAACTGTTTGGAGGAATTTGAAAAATATAAGGAGTTTGTATGCTCTTCTTCAAGAGACTCGTGGTGGACGTCATAGAGAATATAGGACTTACGAAGAAGAACAAGCATTTCTAAAACGTCATATAGAAACTGCTCAAGCTGGGGAATTTGTAACTGTCAATCAGTTATTTGAAGCCTATCAAAAAGAGATTGGTCGCACTTCCACACGTGATGGTTTCTATTATCTCC